>CAZDZM010000090.1:0-3363 GCA_964509945.1 uncultured Candidatus Bathyarchaeia archaeon | reverse complement strand
TTCCAGAAAAATTCAGAGTCATAGCCCTCTTAGCTGTTGGCTATCCACGCGAAAAATTGGACTTGGCAGCAAAGATTGGCCATTTCTTCAGAAGAAGGAAGAGACTTCAGAAAATCGTAAGCTTAGAAGAGTTCGGAAACCGATTCCTCAAGCGCGTTTAATGATCTTCGCCGTAAATTTCAGAGAAAACGGCAAGATATCTTAATTTAGATGTAACCTTTGAGGTAACGCTAATAGATTTGAGGAGTTGAAGGAGGGTAATGGATACCCCTGTTGCGGAGAAGTCAAAAACGCCATGGTACTTTGCGATAATTCCTTCAAACATGGCAACAGGTTCATCAGCGGTCCTTTCAACTTTGCTTGCTCTTAATTTAGGGGCAACTGTAACGGAAATTGGAGTGTTATCAGCAGCAAATGCAGCTGCGACAATAATCTTTTCCACCATATGGGGGAAGCTTTCGGATTCATCTGGGACAAGAAAAAAATACTTGCTGATAATCTTCTTTGCCTTAATCCCAATATTCTTGATCCTAAGTTTAGTGAATTCTGTTTCACAACTGATTCTCTCCTACAGCGTGCTTGCCATATTCACCAGCGGCATCACTCCCATAGCAACAATGTTAGCTGTTGAAAGCTGCAAGAGCAAGAATTGGGAAGGAGAAGTAGCAAGATACAACTCTATCTCCAGTATTGGCAACATATTTGGGCTCGTCATGAATTCTGTTGTCGCGGTATTCCTTAAAGTTAGTTGGCTATTCTACATCTCATCTTTTTCCTGTCTGATTGCCGCGCTTATGCTCTGGCGGTTAGCCGAAGAACCCGAGATAACCTTGGAAAGACAGGCCTTCCCAATAAGAAGCCTCCGAAATGCAGAAAAGTTCCTCTCTTCAATCTTTCATTTCTTGGACATTAGACAAATCAGAATACCAAAGGTTAGGAAATTCAAGCTGAAACCACTTCAACTCCTCTTCCTAGCATGTTTCGTACAATGGACAGGCATATACTTCTTCTCTGTAGGAGAAACACCTCTGATGAAGGCACTGGGAATGCCTGACAGCCTAATACTAGCGTTGAACGCTTCTGCAAGCTTGATTTCAATATTTGCCTTCAGTAAAATTGTCCCGTCTTTAAAACAGAGCCGCGGAAACTTGATCAACACAGCAACCATCTGGAGGAGCATCTTAATACTCGGTTGGGCAGGCACTTCCCTGCTCCTCGTATACGCAATACCTTACGCTTTTGTATTTCCTTTTTTGCTCGGCACCATTTGGCCTATTAGTTTCGCTATGATCTGGCTTCCCATCGTAACACACGCGATTTCATCTTCGCCTCCCAACGAGAAAAGCGCTACCCAGGGCGCACTCATATCAAGCACAGCAATAGCGAATGCAATAGGAGCGATACTGGGAGGATTTGTGATTTCAACATTTGGCTACACGATAGGATTCATCTCAGCCGCGGTTATAACGCTGCTTTCTGCACCAATCTTTTCTCGCTCGCTCGTTGACATAACCTGATGACTGCGAATTGATATTCAATTACAAGAAGCGTAACAAGGGACTACGGCAGCGCGTTGCAACATACAGCGCGCCCTATGACTTGAAGCACTTGCTAAAGTCTCTCTCAAGCGTTGCTAATTTTTCGCTCAACTCCTCCAAGCTGCGAATCACAAAATCGCCTTCGTGCTTGCCGGCCCTATCTAGGTGGAATGCTACAATGCCCAGCCTTTTAGGAACAATAAAGTCAAAATTCCTGTCGTCACCTATGTGGATCATTTCCTGAGGGGAGATTTCAAGGATACTGCATATTCTTTGATAAAGATTGGCCGTCTTCTTGACGAGCCCAAAGTCAGAGGTTGAAGAAAAAACACGTTCAAAATAATTTTCGATACCCGTTTTTTTCAGTTCTAAACGGACAAATTCTCTCTGAGCATTTGTTATGACGAACAATCTAAGGCCCCTTTGTTTGAGCCCATGCAAGACCCTTGGCACCTCTGGGAAGAGCTCTATCTTCCGTTCAAAATGCTCCAATAGTTCTTCAGCTGAAATATGTAAGCCGAACTTCTTTATCCAATGGTTTAGGTCATACCATTCAAGCCTTTCTCTTCCTACATTGTCATACTCTCTCTTTACAGCCCTTTTCGCATCTTCAAATGAAATCTTCCTCTTGACGGAGTATAATCGAGGTATTCCCTCTAGCCACACAGAATCTACGAACCGACTATTAGTGAGCGTCCCATCCAAATCGAAAGAGACTACTTTTATACTGGCCATTCTTCCCAAGGATCCCCATAAGACGGTTCTTATTTCTTATGCGCAAGAACATACTCAGGCGTATAGGGGACAAAGCAGAGAAACTTCACAAGCTTTGCGCCATCATTCTTGAATTGATGCTTCTCATTTGGAGGAATAAAGACGACGTCGCCAGCTCTAAACCGGCTTTCCCCTTCCTCACCGACCACGAGGCCTTCACCCTCTAAAATGAAGACTTCATGTTCCCAAGGGTGACTGTGAAAAGGGCTATAGCCTCCAGCCTCCACCTCGAACATTCTCATTGCAAAATTCTCAGCTCCCAGCATCCTAGTAACGAGCCACCGCACTCTCATCTTTGACGCGCCCTCTTCCGCATCCTCAGCCTTCACGTCTTCATAATGGAAGATCTTCATTCTATTCACCCGCTCAGTCGATGTGAACAAAACCGAATTTGATTCTACACTGTTCTTATTAATGCTTTGCCCTCTTTCACTGCGCGCACTTTGTTTTGCACATTTGCTAGAGATAGGTAGCGCGCGTTAACAAACAGAGTTATCCTTGCATCAGTGTTGTTAGTTGTCGGATTTGGTTGGATTTTGTTGGCTAGGGCCGGATAGAGATAGCGCACGCGATAAACCAACAGCCCATCTTGAAAATCCACCACACTGACAGCTTCTTCACATGCGCGCGATTGGCGGCTGAGATAGAGTTTCCTTAGTGCAGGCTCGAACCGACAACAGATATAATATAAAACTTGCGACCATAACGACAACTTACGGAAGGCGCTAATGTATGCAGGTTCTCGTCCGCGAGATGCAACCAAACGAAAAAGGAGATGTTGAGAAACTCTTCGCGAGAAGCCTCGGCGTCACTGACAGGATCATCTTTCAGCTCTCATTTGAGGGTGCACAGAAGAGCGCGCGGAAGCAAAGCGGAGGCACCTTGACTGCAGAATACGACAGCAAGATAGTCGGAGCCGTCTCCATGCGAATCCAGACTGTAAAAAAGAAGCGGACAGGCTACATCGACGCACTAGTCACAGACAAAGAGCTCCGGGGAAGAGCCATCGGCAAATCCCTAGTGGACGGAGCCATCTCATGGCTAGAGGAAC
>CAZDZM010000089.1:0-3549 GCA_964509945.1 uncultured Candidatus Bathyarchaeia archaeon | reverse complement strand
TTATCGAAATGAAAACCGAGCTGGATGTGCACCAAGTGGTCTATCTGCATTCGCCGATATGGTTTGTCAAGTATGAGTACAAGGGCAGAGGCTATCAACTGCTGATCGACGGAGCAACTGGAGCTGAAATAATGGGCGATATCCCTTCAGGCGGGTTCGGATAAGTCGAGAAAATGGCGTGCTTATTCGCGTGTAGAAACTAGTTACTCGCCCGCAGAATAGAAAACAAAGGCAAGAACCAAAGCGCGCAAAAGCTTTAATTCTTCCAGAACTTTCTGTCATAAAGACAAAAGGGGAAAAAGCATTGGCTAGCTTGGCTCGGTTGAAGTTTGCAATGGGAACGGGCATATTCCTAACAGCCTTCATATTCGCCGTGTTCTTAGCAGCGGTGCTTTTCATAATTCAAATGTTCGTTGTTCAGTTGACCCTTGAGTATGACTTGATTCTCATAGTGGCCCTTCCACTCATCTTCATATTGTTTCAGTACCTTGTTGGGCCTTCAATCGTGAAGATGTCAACGCGCCTACAATACCTCAACCCGGGGGAAAACCCGTGGCTTGAATCTACCGTCAAAGAACTCGCAGACAAAAGCGGTATACCGATGCCGAAATTGGCCATCGTTCCAGATAAAACACCGAACGCTTTTGTTTTCGGTCGAAGCGCCAGCACGGCCACGTTGGCCGTTCACGAAGGGCTCCTGCGAAACCTCAACGAAGATGAAGTGAAAGGCGTGATCGGCCACGAGCTTGGGCACATAAGACATAAGGACTACGCAATAATGACGCTGCTTTCCGCGTTGCCATTGCTGGCTTATCTCGTCGCACGCGGAACATGGACAGCAGCATGGTTGTCGGATCGATCTTCCAGAAAAAGAGAGGAGGGCAGCATGGCAGCAGCTCTCATAATCATCGGCATACTCTCCTATGTAGTTTATATCGTCTCAATGTTGAGTGTAATGCGCCTCAGCAGGCTGAGAGAGCACTATTCAGACGCTTACTCAGCCTACGTGACAGGCTCGCCTAGAAGCTTGGAAAGTGCCCTTGCAAAAATCACCTATGGCCTGTCACTTTCACCTAAACCGCCCTCTGGGGTCAGAGCGTTCTACATAGGTGACCCAGCGCAGGCTAAACAGGAAATTCGTGAGATAATGGACAAAAAGGAAGAGTATGACTTAGACCACGACGGCATACTGGACGAAAAAGAACTGGAATTGGCCATGGAAAAAGAAGCCAAATCCACTTGGAAAACAATTAATACTTGGTTTTCAACACACCCGCCGACCTTCAAACGCATTGTGCTTCTTCACGAAATAGAACAAGAGATGCAAGGCGGAAGATACACAAACGACCGCATCTACGCACACGTCTAGCACAAAAAATCATGTTCTGCGCTGTCGACAACTAGAAGACAACGCCAAGAGAAGATATTTGAACTCACGATATGAGTATGGAGACATCACCCACAACTTCTGTTTTTTGGATACAAAAGGCTTTAAATAAGAACGAGTTGATACGGGGGTCCGAAGAAAGAAAGGGGTAGAGCGTAGAGTGACGAATCAGAACGTTGAGTCAACTAAACCAAATGTGGCAAAGTATTTATGGGCGTTCGGGGTCTTATTTGCGTTTGTTTTTACTTTTTTGATTTGGACACTTGGACCTTATCTGAAACATTTCACTGATACTTTTATTCTTCGCAATGATTTGTGGTGGTACTATTGGAAGTTGCCTGTTCGTAATTTTTGGGGAATGTTTATTGTCTGGGCTATGTACTTGGGGCATCAGTTCTCGATCTGGATAACCATTTACTATGCAAAGAATAATCGCAATGGATTCAGGTCAGCGTCTGTTTGGGGCTTGCCTAAATACAGTTTGGTTGCTTTAGTAATAAACGTCATCTTCGTTTTCCTGCATCTCATCCAGACTCATTTATGGTTTGATGGACTTGCACAGGACACGCCTATTCTGACGAGTCAAGGCTCTGTGATAGTCATGCTCGCTGTGGTCCTTATTCTTGAAAACCCAAGACGAGGTCTCTTGGTGGGGCACAGAGCTGGAAAGCCTTTCACATCTCAGGTAGTTGGATTCTTTAGGCGTGCTCATATGTACATATTTGCATGGGCTCTTGTCTACACTTTTTGGTTCCATCCGATGGCAACGGATCCACAACTTCTCTCCGGCTTCTTCTACATGTTCCTACTCTTCACACAAGTAACCTTGGCTTGGACTTGGATTCACCTCAACAAGACATGGATAATACTCCTAGAGAGCTATGTTGCGATCCACGCTGTGGTTGTCGCCTTCTACAATACTGCCTTCTTTGGCGGTCCAGAGATGTGGCCTATGTTCTTCTCTGGTTTCGCCTTCATGTTTGTCTTTACATGCATGTACGCCTTCAAAGTAGACAGAAAAATCTACTGGCCGGTCACCTTGCTTTACATCGGGTTCCTCACGTGGCTCTACCTCCCCACGCCTGTGGGTTTTGGAAGAAGCACTGTAAATCTAACCCGCTTCGAATTCCTGTGGATACCGTTAATCCTGCATGGTCTTGCAGCATTATTCGCTGGGCTCACGTATCTCAAAATTAGGAAGTAAATGGCTGAAACGAGCATCAAACACTCAGAATCACGCTTTGATGCGCGCGCTATTTAATCGCTTCTTAAATATGTCAAATACAACCAGCGGAACACATCCAAGAGACGCAAACTCAGTGAGCCATTGAAGCGAATGAGTATTAATGAACAAGCCCAAAGGCGATTCAACGGCGGCCACTAAAGGGGCGGTATCCAGAATCTTATTATATAAGATACTACTTACATTATATCCAGGTAAAATTGTATGCAGAAGAGCGCGCTAGGCTTTAGAGCAGATGCTTTTCATTGTCCCTATTGTAGAGTTTATGCAAAGCAAGAATGGTACGACGTAGCAAAAGGCCATCTCTCCGAAAAAGGCGTAGGTTATTATGAAGGATTTCTTGAGGATCTCTTCTTAAGTGTTTGCTCACGCTGCAAGAAATACGCTTTATGGCTTGATGAGAAAATGATATATCCAGTCTCTTCCGTTGCGCCATTGCCGATAGAAGACATGCCGGTAAACGTAAAGGATGATTTCCTAGAAGGAAGAAATGTGGTTAATGCGTCACCGCGGGCTGCTGCCGCTTTGTTAAGGCTAGCATTGCAAAAACTCATGGTCCACTTAGGGGAAAGCGGAAAGAGGTTAGATGACGACCTCGCAGATTTAACTCGGAAAGGTTTGCCCAAGAAAATACGAAGTGCGCTTGATGCAGTTCGCGTTGTGGGAAATGACGCTGTTCATCCAGGAGAGCTTAATTCAAAAGATGATACTTATACAGCCATTTCTTTGTTTAACCTCTTAAACATGATAGTAGAGGTTATGATTTTACAACCGAAGAAGGTTAACGATTTATACACAAAACTTCCAAATTCAAAAACACCACCGATCAAGAAGAGCAACAAAAAAGGAACAAAAAAGCAGAAAAGAGCAAAGAAGTGGGAGCCCATCCCTAAACCAACCATCCTCTACAGGTAACTAT
>CAZDZM010000088.1:0-3727 GCA_964509945.1 uncultured Candidatus Bathyarchaeia archaeon | reverse complement strand
CCAAAAATGTTGACGCCCTCGCCACGCTCTTGTCTGACAAAATGGACGCAGAAGTTTTTGACGCTGCACCTAACCTCAGAATTATCGCACAGATGGCCGTGGGCTTTGACAATATAGATGTTCAAGAAGCCACAAGGAGAGGCATCTACGTGACCAATACTCCGGAAGTTCTAACTGATACAACGGCTGATTTTGCGTGGGCTTTGCTGATGGCAGTGGCAAGACGGGTAGTTGAAGCAGACAAATACGTTCGTACTGGACAATGGAAAGTCGGCTGGCATCCCAGCATGATGCGTGGCAGAGATGTGTATGGCACGACCATAGGCATTGTGGGGGCGGGGCGGATCGGCTATGCAGTGGCAAAACGCGCCAAAGGATTTGACATGAAAGTCCTCTTTTACGACGTTATTCCCAGACCAGAAATGGAAAAAGAATTGGGAGCGAAACGTGTAGAGTTGGACGAGCTTCTGAAAGAGTCAGACTTCGTAAGCATTCACGTTCCACTGATGAAAGAAACTTACCATTTAATGAACGCAGAAAAACTTAAACTAATGAAGAAAACCGCTTACCTAATAAACAACGCCCGCGGCCCCATTGTGGACGAAAAGGCCCTCTACGAAGCCTTAAAAGAAGGCAGAATAGCTGGTGCTGGCCTTGACGTATTCGAGCAAGAACCAACACCCGTAGATAACCAGTTGCTGAAACTTGACAACATAGTTGCTGCCCCGCATATATCCAGCGCTAGCCACGAAACTCGCTCCAAAATGGCTGAAATGGTTGCAGAAAATCTAGTTGCTTTCTTTGACGGAAAAAAACCGCCAAATCTGGTTAACCTAGACGTAACGAAAGTGCGTCCATTGGCAAAAATATCTTGAAAGATGTAGCAAAAGCCACTCGGTATGCTTAAACAAATGCGTACTTTTCTCTCTTGGATTGAACACTTGGCACATAAAAAGATTGTTGGAAAGACTGTAATAGCAGACAACGTCACATATATCTCAGGCGTCAGCTTGAAACAAGGCTTCTGGAACTCAGCAGCATCTTGATTGTCAAATGAAAAAATGAAAGATCTGGAGAATGCGTTGTTGGAACTAAAAAAAAGGAGAATAAAGCTCTTGAAAGAGCGCACTATAATCTTTGACTATTCTTCATGTCTCAGTATCTGGTATCTCATTACCCTTCGACAAATTCCTTGACTCTTTTCATTCCTTCGATGATTTCATTTTTGGCCGTAGCATAACTAAATCTTATGTATTCCTCAGTTTGACCTGGATTTTTTTCTCCAAAATGAATATCAGCTAGGCAGGCAACCCCTTTATCCAACAACATTTTTCTGAATTCTTCGGCTGACTTTGCTCCGACTTTTTTACAAGCTTTTGTTACATTTGGCCAGACATAGAATGCGCCACCAGGGCGTAGACATTTAATTCCTTCAATCTCATTCAATAGCCTAACAATTAGATCTCTTCTTTCTTTGAAGCTTTTTGCCATTTTTTTGTTTTCATCTTGCGGGCCATTCAATGCTTCTACAACAGCCCACTGGGTCGGTTGGTTGGCACAGCTATCTGTATTAGTCATCCATCTTGCGAAATGTGGAGCTAATGTCTTGTTTGCGGCATAGCCTAAACGCCAACCAGTCATCGCATATGCTTTTGAAGCGCAATCAACCATAATTGTTCTGTCGAGCATGCCCTCTATTGAAGCTATTGATTGGAAGGGTGCATCATAAGCGAGTGTCGAATATACTTCATCAGAGTAAACCCAGAAATCATTGTCTGCTGCAAGATCTGCTATTGCTTTCAGTTCTTCCTTTTTTAGGACCCCACCAGTGGGGTTTTGTGGAGAGTTGATAATCAGCATCTTTGTTTTTTTGGTTATCTTTTTCTTGAGGTCTTCTATATCAAATGCGAATTCCTTTTCTTCGACTAATGGAAGTGGAACTGGTTTAGCGCCATGACCAACAATTTGGCTTCGATAAATTGGAAAGCCAGGATTTGGATAGATGATTTCATCACCTTTGCCATAGTCGGTTGTGCATAGGATGCTCCAATAAATGAAGGGTTTTCCACCGCAAGCGACTGCAACGTGCTCGGGCTTGACTTCCACTCCTCTTGTCTTGCTAAACATGGCTGCTACAGCCTTCTGCAATTCTAAGATGCCTGCAGAGGGTGTGTAGCCGGTTTTACCTTCTTTTATTGCTTTAATTGCTGCTTGCTTTATATTTTCTGGTGTGTCAAAATCTGGTTGACCTATACAGAAATTCTTTATGTCTGCTCCTTCTCTTAATCGTTTATTAACTTCAGCTAGAACTGTAAAAGCATTTTCAGTGCCTAAGGATTCTGTTCTTTTGGATACCTTCACCATTTTTCTAACCCTCATATTACAAATGTGCTTGAGAAAGTAGAATTTATAAAGATTTTGTTAACTCAGGGAAGATTTTCTACCGTGAAGGCTGTCCTTTTCCAATTCCGGCGAAAATATCAAGATCTAATCTGCATTGCGACGCACTTAAAAAACTATAAACGCCCTTCATTTTTCTATTTTTTCTCCGGTTAACGTTTCAACCATGTCCGAAGCTAACTCTACTAAGTTACCTGCCTGTTTCATAATTTTTTCTTCATCTACTTCTTCAAGCTGTGTCAGCTGTTGCATCATCCCTTCGATTTCAACCAAGAACCTTAAAACCGGGTCCGTTATTGACCGCGCTTTCTCCGCCTCTTCCCTTATTACAATCTCTATGAAAGCTGGTTCTCCTAGGCTGTAATAGATGGCATTTCGAGCTTTTCTTATGGCCTCTAAGACTAGGCTGGGGGCCATGTAAGGAATTTTTCTAGCTGCCTCAAGCTCGGCGTTTGCCTCACGCAAGTAGCGGAGAGCCCATCCTTTTCTATATCTGTCCATCATTAGCCGTACCCTTTTTTGTTAGTTCTAATTAAAGAGTGAATTAATTAAGATTGTGTGTCTTCTTCCGTGCTTTCACTTGAAGATTGGGTTTGCACTCCAGCAAACATGTGGGTTATGTATCCAGCGATCCTATTTCTAACCCGTGTCGTCGAACCCATTATAAACATATCAACCACACGTTTGTTGTCCTCAAAACTATCGGAAAACTTTTCGGGAAAACGCCGAATTAACTCATTAGCTATTCGCTTAACCTGTTCTGTCCTGACTTTTCCCAAACTTCAGTTTCCTCCAAGCGCACGTCGATATTCATCCCAATGGATAGTAGGTACTAAGGTAAACTTTCATAAAATAACAAGACTAATTTAAGTTTATGGCGTAATTTTTGAGATCCAATACGCTCTGAAAAAAGGACAAACTTGATACCAGGGCTAATTCAACTTTATGTTGAAAAATACCTCAAAGTTTTTTGCTATTTGTTCTGCAACTTCTGTAACGCCCATCTTTTTGATCTCTGCTATGGTTTTAACCACCATCGAAAGAAAAGCCGGCGTTGTTCTTTTACCACTAAAAGGTGGCTTTTTATAGATTACAGGCCCATCAGTTTCTGTTAAAAGGTTAGTCATAGGTACTCTTTCTACAACTTTTTGCAGGCGCTTAGAGTAAACAGCGGGCGGTCCTTCTGTAATCGAATACCCGTTTTCCACAACTTTAGAAAGCACACTTAACGGATGGCTATACCAGTGCAATAAGACTTTCTTAAGATTGTACGAAGGCAACATTTCAACAACATGCTCTGTGGTGCAGTAGGAGTGAACTATGACGG
>CAZDZM010000087.1:0-4399 GCA_964509945.1 uncultured Candidatus Bathyarchaeia archaeon | reverse complement strand
TTAAAAACTGGAAAAGTAGCCTACGAGTTCAGAACGACTGTTGTACCAGAACTCGTCGAAGCCGAAGACATAATCTGCATAGGCGAGTTGATAAAAGGCGCAAGAACCCACGCTTTCCAGCAGTTCGTCCCAGAAGACACTTTGGACAAGAAGTTTGAAAGTCTAAAACCCTATGCGCCGGAAAAAATCGCTGAATTCGCAGAAAAAATGAAAGAATACGTCGAGAGCGTCATACTAAGAGTCTGAAAACGTGATGAAACATAACTCTGACTAGAGGAAACAGAAGCGCAAAGTTTATGGGTTAAGGCTTCGTTTAGGTTTCGAATATTCCTTGTATGAGGGTATACGGTTTGAGCGTTAAGGAAGAAACCATAGAAGAACGCAAAGCAGAGGTTCTAATCAAACTTAGAGGATACAAGCTCATAAAAAAAGAGAATTACAAAGAAGCCATAAGTTACTATGTTGACATCCCGAAAGAGAAAGAAAAAGCCATCATATGGTGCATCCTAAACGAAACCACCGTGGGCGTAACATCAATAAATCTTCTTCAAAAGGCCATGAAAGAAGCAGAAGTCGAAAGGGCCATAATAATCACTGAAGGAAGATACACGCATGCTGTTAAACAAAGCGCCAAAAAGAAGAGAATAGAGCTTCTGCCCAAAGCTTTCCCAGTATTTGACATTTTCGAACACGTCTTGGTTCCAAAACACGAAATCCTAGACGAGAAGGAAAGAGAGCAGGTTCTCGCCCAGTATAAAATTCAACCCTACCAGGTGCCCCAAATCAAAGCCTCAGACCCAGCTGTGAAAGCCATAGGCGCCAAACCGGGCGACATGCTGCGAATCATAAGGAAAAGCTCCACGGCAGGAGAACACATAGCGTACCGCTACGTTGTAGAATAAACCCAACCTAAGGACAATAGAAATTACATTTTATTTCGCTATCATAACTTCTGTTGCCTTTATAACCGCTTCTACTTCATCGCCAACCTTTATATCCAGATCTTCAACGGCCTCCCTTGAAATCAAAGCAGTTATAACAGCGGGCACGGCCACTTCAACCTTGACTTTGGCTGTAATCACGTCTTTTTCCACAGTCAAAACTTTTCCCTTTAAGCGGTTTCTAGCACTAATCTTCAATCCCAACACCTCCCAATAATGCTCATCCAAAAGAACCTCACTCAAATAACCCTCCAAACGTCTATACTCATCTAACAAGCTGATACCCAACTCAGTCAGTTTCGAGCCACCGCCACCGGACTTACCCCCGCGATAGGTCTCTATTACTGGTTCCCCCAAGTCTCTCTCAACTTTCTGAAGATAATTCCAAACGTAACGGTAGGACATCCCCAATTTCTCAGCGGCCTTTGAAATGGAGTTTTCTTTTTTTATCCATTCAAGAATTTGGGCTCCTCCCTTGCCCAAAATGGGTTTTCCTTTGTATTCTATCCAGATTTTACAGGAGGGCTTATGTCTTTTCCGAGTGAGCATTCTTCTTACCATTATTAACGAGTAACGCTTATAAGCTTAAGTGAAGCGATATGAATTATTAAACATAACGGTGACCGCACGCACGCCATCTAGAATCCGCCTTGCGTCCAGCACCAGAAACGTTTTTAAGGGCAAAATTATTAGCGCGCGCACTGGATTTAGGCTCGATTGCTAAACTTAGAGTTGATGTGGGCTAGCATTTTACGGTTCAAACAGCTAAACGTTCTTTCAACGAGATGGAGCTTAACCTGAACACTCAAGTCCTAACTGCTCAAAAAGCAGCTTGCGTCCAAATTATCTGAGCGATTTTCGTTCCTCTGCCAACTCGTACAATATTACTAGGGCTTCGCCTAAGGGCATGTTGAGCCTGGCCGCCAATTCCGCGGGTGTTATGGTTGGTTTTTCGCTTAGAATTGTCTCTCTCGTATAGGCCTTGTGGTGTGGATACATTACAGCAGCGTGAACGGTTTCAACAAGTATGGACCAGAGCTTTTCCTTTGTGTAATCTTCGCTCATGCTAAATCGATAAGCTACTATGCCAAAAGTAGAATATTCAGTTTACCCTCACCACAAAGTATATTTCTCCAGAAAATGATTAAACGCTGCAAACTCCAGATAGCGCAAGGCGAGAGCCATGACCATAACAACTGTGATTTTTGACCTTGACGGAACCTTAGTAAGCTTCAATATCAACTACAGAACAGTGAGAGCTGAAGTTAGAAGTTTCCTAATAGGAACTGGCGTGCCCGCTACAATCCTCGCCTGCAACGAAAGCATTTTTGAAATGTTAAAGAAAACCGAAATTTTCATGAAGAACATCGACAGACCTGAAGAAGAATTTGAAGAAATACGCAGACAAGCCTTAGCCATCGCTGAAAAGTACGAGCTGGACGCCGCAGAAACAACGAAGATACTTCCAGGCGTAATTGAAACCTTGGAAAATGTGAAGAAAATGAATTTGAAGATCGGCCTGTGCACCATCAACAGCGAAAAATCAACAAACCACATCCTAAAACGCTTTGGAATCACAGGATTTTTCGATGCTGTAATAACGCGGAACAATGTCAAATACGTTAAACCCAACCGTGAGCACTTGGAAGCCGCCTTGAAGGCTCTAGGAGTCACCGCAGACGAGACCATGGTCGTTGGAGACGGAGGCATAGACATGAAATGCGCTGCGGAGCTGAAGACAATTGCAGTGGGGCTGCCCACGGGGGTTTCATCCACGGAACAGCTAATCAGCCATGGCGCAAATTATATCATAACTTCGATAGCAGACTTGCCAATTTTGATAGCGAAAATAAACGATTTGGCAAAGTGAAAAATAAAAACCGCGCACTTCAGACCATGTGGACCGAGGATGCTTTGAAGACTAGGAAAACTTTTGAATCTACGTTGAGCTGCATCTCATTGAAGGATCTCTTGGTTATTTGTGCAATGAAGTCTTTTCCTGCTCTAACCTTCAGCTTCACCACAGATCCAAGATCAGAAACCTGCACTATTCGGCCTTCAAATGTGTTTCTTGCGCTTGAAACCAACGAGTGGCTAGACACAATAATGTCTTCGGGTTTCACGTAAATTGTTATGTTTCCACTTTTTTCGAAGGCAGCCTCAACGTGCCTACCATTGCCGATGTCAATAAGCGACGTGCCATCATCAGTTACCTTTGAAAAACCAGAAAAAACGTTTTCAAGCCTCGCAAAATCTACTAAGAATTTGGAAGGTGCCTCAAAAACCTCTTGAAATGCACCAATCTTCTCTGTTCTCCCTTCATTAATCACGGCAACTCTGTGCGCCAAGTTCTCTGCTTGAAACATGTTATGAGTAGCCATTATCATTGTTGTCTTCCTTTCTCGATTCACATGCAACAAAACTTCTTCAACGATAGAAACATTCCTTGGATCAAGATTTGCTGTGGGTTCGTCAAGAAGCAACAGCTCAGGCTCGGTGACCAATGCTTGAGCCAGGGCCACCCTTTGAGCTTCGCCTCCAGATAAAGCCAACGCATTCTTCTGCTCAAAGCCCCGCAATTGCACCAGCTCTATCACTGCCTTGACCATTCTATCGGCGTCTATCTTGTTTTTGCCCCTGACCCTCAAACCATATTTAACATTATCAAAGACATTCATGTTGAAGAGAACTGTCTGCTGAAAAACCATATTTATTCTTCTGCGCAAAGTCGTCTTATTATGTGCAAAATAGTCGATTGATTTTCCATTAAACAAGACTCTTCCACTTGTGGGTTCTTCAAGCAGATCGAGGATTCGAAGAAGAGTGGTTTTGCCAGCACCGTTGGGACCTACAAGAACGAAAATTTCTCCGTTTTGAACTTCGAAGTTAATATCTTTCAAAACTTGTTTTCCGGAGTATTCTTTGCAGATACTTTGCATTTCTATGGCAAGCACTACCTTTTTGCTCCTCTCAACTGAATAATTGTCAATACAAGGTTTATTATAAACGCCAAAGACAGCAGAATGGCGCCGAGCGAGATGGCTAGATCGAAGTTGCCAAGGTTAGTTTCGACAACTATGGCTGTTGTCAGTGTTCGTGTCACCCACCTAATGTTTCCCCCAGCGAGCATGATGCCGCCTACCTCTGAGATTGCAGCTCCAAAAGCCACAATAATAGCAGTCAAAACGCCCATACGAGCCTCTCTCAAAACCATCCAAGCCGCTTGCCCATCCGTTGCCCCCAATGACAAGGCTCTCTCTCGTATTCCTTTTTCAACGCTTCCAACAGCTGACATCGTCACGCCAATGATGATAGGAATCGCCATTATCAGCTGAGTAATTATCATTGCATTGGGCGTATACAACAATCTGAGTGAACCAAGAGGCCCTGACGTTGTTAGCAGAAGGTAGACCACTAAACCCACAACAACAGGTGGCAACCCCATAAACGTGTTCACA
>CAZDZM010000086.1:3517-4993 GCA_964509945.1 uncultured Candidatus Bathyarchaeia archaeon | reverse complement strand
AAAGGTTAGGGCATTTTGCTCAGTTTGAGTTCAAAGAAGTGTTCTCTGCCACCTCTGAGGACGAAAATTCGCACCTTATCTCCAATTTTTCTGTTGTGTAGCTCTTTAATGAGGTCTTCAATGGTGGTGATTTCCACATGGTCCATTCTGAAAATTATATCGCCGGCGGCGATTCTTGCGTCTTCAGCTGGGCTTCCTTCTGCAATTTTCGTGGCGAGAACTCCCCGGTTGACAGGTAAATCATAGTAGCTTGCTATTTCTTTAGTTAGACTTAGGCCTATTATTCCAAGCCACGGTCTTGCGGAGATCCCGTCAGTTATTATTCCGGTCATGCACTTTTTCGCTGAGTTTATTGGAATCGCAAAGCCTATTCCTTGAGCAAACGGAATAATTGCGGTGTTTATCGCGATGACTTTTCCTTCAATATCCACAAGTGGACCGCCGCTGTTTCCAGGGTTTATGGCCGCGTCTGTCTGAACTAGATTTTCTAAGAGGCCTCTTTGAGATTCTATTGTCCTGTTTGTTGCGCTAATCACTCCTGAAGTTATTGTCGGACCTCCCGCCAATCCAAAGGGGTTTCCTATAGCGTACACCCTTTGTCCAGCTCTCAATTTTTCCGAATCCCCAAGCTCTGCAGCTTGAAGGTTTTTTCCATTAACTTTCACGGTTGCTGTGTCGTGTAAGGTGCAGGAGCCAATTATAGTTCCTTCTAAGACTTCGCTGTTCCATAGCGTCACAGTTATTTTTTCTGCGCCTCCGACCACGTGGTTGTTTGTTAGGATGTAACCCTTAGCGTCAATTATTGTGCCAGAACCCATTCCCGCGATAGGGACTGCTTGATAAAATAAGTTGTGAACAAGTTTCACTGTGCTTATGTTTACGACGCTTTTACTGACCTTTTCTAAGATATCTAAAACAGTTTTTTCATCATATGAAGACAACTTTTCCGCCTCTTAACTAACCATTTATAGAAATGCCTTAAAAGTATTGTTAGCTGACTAGTGATTTGAAACATAACACTGCTTGATAATTTAGGCAGTGCTCAGACAAAAAGTACATTCTTCAGTTTCGATTGCGGGATCTGTTTTCTGGCAGAGTTGACACATCAAACCCTTTTCACGAATAGTTATGCAAACATGGCAGAAAAGTTTCAGGGTTTCTATTCTCTGATTCTTTCCGTTGATGAGTAAGGTTACCATTGCATTTATCGAAGTTTGTATATCTTTTAAGTCTTCAATTTTTACGGCATGGCCCCTAACCTTTCCAGAATATTTGCTCACCGCTGATTGGGAAACTCCCAGAATTTCTGCTACTTGATTTTGTTTCATGCCATATTTTTCCAAAAGCTCTCTCGCCATCAACGCCCTTATTGCTGGTATGATTGATTTTACTGCAACCTCGCAGGGAACAATCAACTTTGCCACCGATCATCCTATATCCATAGGAAAGGTATATAAAAATGACTTATGTCATATA
>CAZDZM010000086.1:0-3417 GCA_964509945.1 uncultured Candidatus Bathyarchaeia archaeon | reverse complement strand
TGTTTCTGTAGATGGGATTTCTGCCAAAGAACTTGCGGAGAAATCTAGAATTTCGCTGAGGAGAACCTATAGGTATATAAGAAGACTGAAAGGAAAAAGGTTGGTCTTCGCAAGAAAACGCATGAAGTCTTACGTTTTGACTAGCGAAGGGTTGCGCGTAGCCACCGGCTTGGAGAAACTGAATGATTTGGTTTTGGAAACTTCAATGATTGCTTCACAAGTTGTCAAGAGCAAAGACGCTCACAGGTTGCTGGTGCCACCTGTTTTAAAAGTGCCTATTGAAGAATAGGCTGAAGAAGAAAGTGTATAAGGATTTAAGGATAACGCGTCATAATTCATAAGCGATTCCTTATTGAATATGTGGTTAAGGCAGGTGAAGCTGTGAAAGCTAGCGTAGTTTCTTTGACATGTTGCGCTGGCTGTGTCTCATCCTTTTTGGCGGCTGGAGACGCGTTGCTTGAAATTCTCTCAGGGGATTTCGACGTGATTTATTCGCCTACCTTCATCGATCTGAAGGAGATCCCAACTGTGGATTTGGCAATAGTTGAAGGTGGGGTGAGAACTAAAGAGGATGAAAGATTCATACGAGAGGTGAGGGCTAAATCCAAGATTCTTGTTGCCTTAGGCATTTGTGCAACTCACGGCGGCGTGACAAGTTTGGGTAATAGGCTTTCTCTTAAGAGGATTCTAGAAAAAGAGTATTCCCTTGCAGATTCAAGCAAACTTCCAGAATTGGAGGATTTGATGCGTCCAATATGCGATTTTGTCGACGTTGACTACTATATTCCTGGATGCCCTCCTATGCCGTTCCTAATAGTTCACAGTTTGAAAAGCATGGTGAGTGGGAAAAAGCCTGTCCGTCATGAAACTGTTGTCTGCACAGAATGCCACAGAAAGATAGTGCCGGCGAAGCTTGACCGCCTCTACGGCATATACGAAAAGGAGACAGATCCACAGCTGTGCCTGGTGAGCCAGGGCTTCATGTGTTTAGGCTCTCTTACTCGTGAAGGTTGCGGAGCGCCATGTCCAAGGGCCGGTTTCACGTGTTTCGGATGCAGAGGCCCCCCAGATTCTTTGATGTACCGTTCAAGAGACATGTACTCGTTCCTTGTCCAAGTCATATCGAAAAGAACCAGCATACCGGAGGAAAAAGTGAAGGAGGAGCTTTATCGTAACCCATTCGTTTTTCACACCTTCATTTTTTCAAAGTTTGAACGTTTCAAGGCTAGGGAGAGAGTGATTTGAGCTTCAAAAAAGAGGTAACTATTTCGCCGACCACGAGAATTGAAGGCCACGGGAAAGTAACATTAACGCTTGATGATTCCGGAAATGTCTCAGACGCCCATTTTTATGCTACGGAAATCCGCGGTTTCGACTACTTTCTGAGAGGAATGGAAGCTGAAAGGCTTCCTTTCATAATTTCAAGAATATGCGGCGTGTGCTCCACAGCCCACATAATGGCATCTGTTAAAGCCATAGAGAGCGTATATGAGGCAGAAATAACTGAAACCGCCAACAAACTTCGAGAGTTATTGCTAATGGGGCAGGTAATCAGCAACCATTCCCTAGTCTTCTTCTTCTTAATACTACCCGATTTCTGGTTTTCTGCCGAAGAAGACCCATCAAAGAGGAACGCTTTCCAGATCATGCGAGAAAATCCAGAAGTAGGCAAAAAAGCCATGGCTTTAAGGAGTTTTGCAGCCAGAATCTTGGAGATCGTTGGAAAGCGTGAAGTGCATATTGTTTCAGTAATACCTGGCGGACTAATCAATCCACTGAAGGAAAGAGAGCGAGAAAGTCTAAGCAGAATAGCAGATAACGCCGTTGAGATTGCCAAGGACGCGCTTAATCTTGGAAAAGAATTATTCGATAAAAGCTGGGCGGAGTTCAGAAAGGTAGGGGATTACAGAACATGCTACATGGCTTTAACAAAGGATGACGCGGCTGGGTTCTATGATGGTGATGTCCGCGTCATAAATTCTGAAGGAGAAGTGCTGTCTGAATTTGAGCCGCAAAGCTACATGGATCACGTCGAACAAAAAAGTCTCGGATGGACATATGCGAAGTTTGCCTATCTAAAACTCTTGGGGTGGCCAAAGGGTATAGTTCAAGCAGGTCCCACAGCAAGAATGAACGTGAACAGAAAGGTCTCCAGTGAGTATGCTGGCAAGGAGCTGGAAGAGTTTAAGCGAAAATTTGGAAGCCCAGCGCACGCGACTCTGCTCTCTGATTATGCGCGCCTCATAGACCTTTTGTACGCTTGTGAAAGGGCAAAGGAACTCTTGGAAGATGAGACTCTCACACGGGAGGACACGAGGGTTAAAGTTAGACCAAAAAATGGTAGAGGCATCGGCGTTGTGGAAGCCCCGAGGGGAACGCTGGTTCATGATTATGTTTTGAGCAGAAATGGCAAATTGAAACAGATGAAACTGGTGATACCCACGCAGATAAACAACGCGGCGATAAACATTAACTTGAAGGACGCTGCAAGCGAGTTTATACGTAATGGAGAGATCAAACAGGGCCTTCTGAACAGGATAGAGATGGTCATACGGGCCTACGATCCATGCATAAAATGCGCCGCTAGGAAAGCTGATGAAAATTTAAGGGTTGAGATTTTAAGTAGCAGAGGCGAATTAATAAAAATCTTGTAAGAGTGACTAAGGTAAAATTTTTATGGCTTGAGATGGGCAATTAACCTGGCAGGTTCTGCACATTATACAGTTTTCTTGATTTACAACTTTCGGTTTCCCCAACTTTTGGCTTTGGAAAATTGAAACCGGACAGATCTCTACGCAGATCTTGTCAGAAACTCCGCATTTTGTGTAGTCAACAACTATTTTAGCCATGCTTTTCGCCCTGATGGGATAAATGTCTAGGGTGAATTAAACCTTTCTTGTATTTGCTATTGAATGTTATTGCTGACGAGAGATTTAGCTATATCCAAGCGGCGTTAGCACGCGCTGCTGAAGGCTATCCTCCAGGGGCTCCGTGGAATGGAACGTTTTTCCATAGTAGTTCCCACCAGTCTTCTTCGGTTATGGTTTCGCCTCGAACGATTATTTCTAGAACCATCTTTAGCATTTCATGATGCCTTTTCTCGTCTGTCAATATTGCGTTCAAGAGAAGCTTGACTTTCTTGTTCTCGACGCCGGGTATAATTTTGTCTAGTTTTTCAATCAGCTCAGCTTCCATCTGTATATGCTTCTCCACGAGTCTCTTTTGCTTGTCCAGATTTTCCTGTGTCAAGGCTTGAGACACGCTTGTCAATAGTGTCACGGCTGAAGAGTAAAGCTCCGCGTGTTTTATAGAGTCTAGGGATATGCCCTTCAGAACCCCTTTGACAGGTGGATTTCTTATTTCAACTAATCCGCTGTTCAGAGAGTCGACAATTTCGTTTTCGATTGTTATCTGTTT
>CAZDZM010000085.1:0-5055 GCA_964509945.1 uncultured Candidatus Bathyarchaeia archaeon | reverse complement strand
GCTTTCACAAATTATCGCAGACACGTAATCCAGTGGCGTTATGTCGAAAGCTGGGTTCAAAACGTTTATGCCTTCAGGGGCAATCCGTTGGGAACCTATTTGAGTGATTTCATTGGAATTCCTCTCCTCAATAACAACATCTGCTGCCATGTGCGCTAGGTCAAAGGTGGATTTTGGTGCGGCAACATAAAAAGGAACGTTGTGGTGTTTCGCTAATACAGCAATGGTAAATGTTCCAATTTTATTAATCACCGCGTCTTGAACTATCCTGTCCGCTCCGACGATGACTTTGTCAACTAATCGTTTATACATGACATAACCAACCATGTTATCCGTAATCAAGGTAACTGGTATACCATGTCGCTTAAGCTCGTAGGTTGTCAGTCTTGCGCCTTGCAATTTTGGGCGAGTTTCAGTGGCAATTACTTTAATTTTTTTTCCCTGCTCCCAAGCAGCTCTCATCACGCCTACTGCGGTGCCATACTCAACAGTCGCCAATTCGCCGGCGTTGCAATGCGTTAAAATGGTATCGCCGTCACGAATAAGTCCTGCACCATTCTTGCCCATTAGGCGGTTTGCTATTGCATCTTCGTCAGCTATTTTCTGTGCTTCCTCAACGATAAGGGCCTTTAAACTTCCAGTGCTCCCATAAAAATTCTTTGCTTTATTAAGTATTCTATCTATTGCCCAGAAAAGGTTCACAGCCGTTGGTCTCGTATCCTTCAAAATTTTCGCAGAATCTTCCAGTTCCTCAATTAGTTTCTCTCTTCTCTTTGTTTTCGAGTGATACACCGTTAAAGCCAAGGCGAAAGCTGCGGCGGCGCCTAAAAGAGGTGCGCCCCTTATTCTCATTGTCTTTATGGCTTCAGCAACTTCGTTGCATGTTTTCATTTTCAAAATTACTGTTTCGTGGGGGAGCCTCATTTGGTCTATAGTTGCAACCCTTCCATCGCGCCATTCTATGGTTCGCATTTGCATGCCTCAGTAAACCGTTTATGCTTCTTAAGTATAAAATTTTGTAGAAAGGGAAAATCATGAAACAAAAAACTCTGAGGAATATTATTGAAAATTTTGGGAAGAAATACTCCGAAATTATGAGCATAGACCTTTCAGATCGGAAGGATGGGGAGATTTTCAAGTGGTTCTTAGCGTCAATCCTTTTCGGCGCGCCTATAACAGAAACTTCAGTCATTAAAACCTACAAGTGCTTCCAAGAATATAGCGTCTCAACACCTAAGCGAATCCTCGAAACAGGTTGGGACGGTTTAGTGGGAATCTTAGATGAAGGAAGTTACACGCGCTATGACTTCAAAACGGCAGACAAACTCCTAGAAGTCATGCAAAACCTCATGGAAAAATACGGCGGCAGCCTCAGCCTTCTTTTTGAAAAGGCTTCTGATGAGCAAGATCTAGAGAAAAGGTTAAAGGATCTGGGGAAGGGAATAGGCGACGCAACTGTCAGCATCTTTCTGAGGGAGCTCCGAGACGTTTGGAAAAAAGCCAAGCCTGATCCTACGAGGCTAGTTGTTCTCGCCGCTGAAAACCTCGGATTAGTAGATGCGCAGAAACCTGAGACTGTTTTAGAGCAATTAGAGGAATTCTGGAGCGAAAACAGAATTTTGGGAGCATCTTTTGTCAATTTTGAAACAGCTTTGCTTAGGGTGGGCAAAGATTTCTGCAGGAAGGGAAAGTGTGCAGTTTGTTCAGTTAAACATGAATGCCTGAATCGAAAGGCGACTTAAGATAAGTGACAACTTCCACAGGGCACTCCCCCGTTGCCTTTAGTCTTCTCTTCCATTCGTCTCCAACAGCTATGAGGGAGAAAACACCTGAAATTTCAGCCTTTGCTTTTCGCACCAGGTTAACCAAAGCAAGCTGGGTTTCCCCACTTTTAATCATGTCATCTACTATCAAGACACTATCTCTTTTTTTGACGATGTCCTTCGGAATGTAAAGCGTTATTGTTTCTCCTGAATCTCTGCCTAAGACGTAGGTTTCATCGAGAAAAGCCTTAACACCCACTTCTTTGCTTCTCTTTGCAACTATGAGATTAACTCCGAGAGCATTAGCAACCATCGTGGCCAAGGGAATTCCATCCACCGCAGCTGTAAACACCTTTGTTACTCGCTTTCCGGCGAAATTCGCCAGCGCATGATTAGCTGCTTGTTGGAGAATGTTGAAATCTCCAACAATCTCAGTGTTATCGAAATATCCGTCTTCGTCAAACTTTATTCTGTTACGCAACTCGGTTTCTAAACCGACAATTTTCGACAGCACTCGCCATAGCTGCTTCGCCCTCGCCGTGTTTGGTAGAACATGTCCCTTCGCGTATCTGCTTAGAACAGTTACTGGCAAACCTGTTTTTGAAGCTAATTCACGGTATGTGATGTTTCGCTTATATTTAGCTGTTCTAAGAAGCTCAATTGTCATTAAGCGAAGTTTTAAATCTTCTGCATGAGTGCTCACATTTCATCCCCCTTGTACATTGTCGAGTCAAACACTAAGGCGTTTACCATCTATTATTGCATCGCCAATTTATAATTTCCGTTCACAAACGTAAAGGTCTGGTTTTCGGTTTTGAAAAAGATGTGCGAGTCCGCCGGTATCCATATGGGCCTTTGCCATGTTTGGATTCGCTTAAGAAGACAGATGACCTCCCTTCTATCTAGTTAGTTCAATCTGCCCATGCAGTGTAAATATCAGGTAAAATTCCGAATATTATTTGGCAGTGTGATTGTCATCGTTGAGAATTTGGTCTTGAGATAGTCATTTCAGCTTTTGAAACATCTGTTTCATAATGTTCCTTAAATTTTTGGTTGTTACTAACATTTTTACAATGATCGAGTATGTCAAAAAGTAAATGCGTTGGGTTGGTTCTAGCAGTACTGATGATTGCAACACTAGTGCCGTTTTCTGTTATAGCCTACGCTCAAAGGTCAGAGGAAGAAAGGGCAGAAAAGTTTGTTGAGCTAGCAGAGCGTGCAGGGGAAAAAGTAGAAGACTTCATCGGCCTCATATATGTGAATCAAACTGCTATAGACACCATTAAGAATGCGAATCTCAAAGACGAACTTGATGCTAATGAGACACTCTTTGAAACTTGGGGTTTGGGTAATCTGACTGCAGCTCTTGACGCGTTAAAGGCGACACCACCAAATTATCCGGGTGCTATCGCTAACGCCAGCGAAGCTTTAAACATCTTCCGGGAAGTTTTCAAAGCCCTTAATACCATATTGGCAGAGGCGGGGGTTGCTAGAGGAGAGTTAGTCGATGCTCAGGGACTCATCGAAGCTATGGAACGTGCCCTCCAAAGGATAGAAAAGCTTAGAGAGATCGTACCAGACGAAATCTTGCCGATACTGAAAGCTGCTGAAGCTTATTTGAATGTGACGGCGGCTAGAGAATGGTTAGCTGAAGGAAGAGTAAATGAAACGGCGTGGAATTTAACGCAAGCTAACAAGCTGATCTCGTTGGCACACTCATCTCTTAAGAAGAAAGCTGGAGAGTTGAACGTCAAAAGAATAGAGAGTTATCTAAATGTCATTGAGAAGTTTTATGACAGAATTGAGCGATTGGTTGTCAAAGCGGTTGAGAAAGGTTTGCCAGAGGCATCTACTCTTGAAGACCAGTTGGAAACAGCGGTAAAACCACTACTTGAGGACGCCAAAGATGCCTTCAAAGACGGAAACTACGGAGAAGCCCTAGCAAAGCTTGTGGATGCAAGGAACATGCTGAAGGAGATCGAAAGAGACTTATCGGAGTTAAGGTGAGGCCAGCACACAATCTTTTCTTTCACTTTTTTAGTTGTATCTCGTTTTGGAACCCAACCTTTTTTATGGTCACTATTTCCATCTTTTCTAACCGCTTAACCAATCTCCAGAGGGTTGTTCTTGGTAATTCTGGAAACTTTTCCCTCAATTCCGCCTCTAGGACCTTTCCTCTCCTTTCGGCAATAAATTTTAATACATCCTTGTCTTCCGTTCTTAACTCTGGGTGTTTTTTAAGGATTGTTTCAGCGCTCGGTGCGGCTCGTCTTCTGTAAAGAATCAAAATGCCTACAACAGCGATTACAGCGGCAGATGTTATTAGATATTCCAGAGGGATCAGAGTTGGTATTGGAGGTTGCGGGGAGGGAGTGGGCGTTGTGGGTGGTGCAGAAGCAGTGGGTGTCGGAGGTTGCGGGGACGGAGGCATTGTAGGAGGTATCGGCGGAACATAGCTTATCTCCCACAAACCAGGAAACAATCGCAGGATTGTTCTGTTGCCCTCTGTACTTATTGTCAGAGGCACCTTGTTCAAATATATGATTGTAGATTCCTCGGGCAATTTGACGGTGAGGTTATAAGGAGCGTCAAAAGTAAGGGTCCACACACCTGCCTCCTTCCGAGTCAACATAACCGTGTCATAATCAATCACAACCCTCTTAGCTCCCAAGCTTACAATGGTCATGTTAAACTCATTTACTTCATAGTCGAGTAGTGTATTATTCTCGTCGACGACGATCACATTGTCAATCATTGGGGCAAGGAGCTTGACGGTTATGGCTGGAAAGGTTTCGTTAACGACCAAGGCTTGAGTGACATGGACTAAGCCGTCTCTATACACAATAAGCTCTACAGAGTCAACGCTGTACCCGTTTGTTGGGGCCAGCAGATAGGAAACAAGCATAAGAATACACGCGGCCTTTAACAAGCCGGTCACTATTTCACCTGCAAGATTCTCCTTCATCTAAATCCAAAGCATTTAATTTCATTAATCTATGTTTCGCCTCAAGATGAAAATAAGCTACAAAGAGAAAAAAATTGTGAATTAGAAATATAGACGTGATTCAACGCTTCTTCGCTTTAGAAGTTTATAGTTGGAACAGCGCCCACAAACGTGCCAATGAATACTGGCGTGCGCTCTTGGCGGGTCCGCTGGGATTTGAACCCAGGATCTCCGGCTATCTTCAGTATCAGCTTTAGAAGGCCGACGCGCTCTTTGGCAGATCAACCTTATCCAAGCTGCGCCACGGACCCCGTGAATTTGATATTCAACGTTCAAGATATAGCTTTA
>CAZDZM010000084.1:0-5758 GCA_964509945.1 uncultured Candidatus Bathyarchaeia archaeon | reverse complement strand
TCGTGATTTCCCTTTTCAGCAACGTCAACTATTACATTGGCGGGGACGCCGAATTCAAGCTTCCTATCTATTTTCGTCTTCCTTTTTCCAAGGATCCTAACTGTCTTTGCAAGAATTTTCTGGCCCAAATCCTCTGCAGTTTTCGGCGATACTTTATGCAATTTTTCTTCTTGGACGTGGAGCAGAACAATCTTTGAGTCCATCTTCTCCGCAAGCTTGGCGGCAAAATCGAGGGCTTTAAGAGCGTGTTCAGAACCGTCGGTGCATACAAGCATATTGGATAAAGAGCTGACTTGTTTAGCAACCAGCGTTGGGCAAGTGGTGTGTCTAATAACCTTCTTAGTTACACTTCCAAGTATGCAAGTGTCCTTCTCATGCTCTCCGCAGGCACCCATAACGATTAGATCAAATCCACTTTTTGAAAAATCCAAAATGTCGTTAGCCGGGTTTCCGCTGAATGTTTCCGCGTCCACTTCTACTTTTTCTTCTTTAAACAATGCACGTGCATTGTTAATTATGTCTTGCGAGCGTTGTTCAATGTGCCCCAGAAGCTCATCCTGTATGCTCCGGGGAACCGTATAATCAAGTGTTGTTTCTTGCATTACATGCAGAACGGTTACTACTGCCCCAGTTTTTTTGGCGATTTTTGCCCCTGTTTCTTCAGCCATAAGGCTCGAAGCAGAACCATCCACTGGAACAAGGATTCTCTTCAAAGATTTCTCTTCTTTCATAGTCTCAGCATCCTATTCTTTAAGGTCAAACAATAGTTATATAATTTTTTATGCAACCTTTTATTCAGCTACTTCGTGACCTGAAATTGTTTCAACAGAGCTATTTGGGGCAGACTAAAATCTCAGATTGCTAATTGATTAATGTGGAAATATGGTAGCATGAATTCGAACTATGAGAAATGGGATCGCATTTACCGAAAGTTTCCCTTGGAAGTCTTACCTTGGGAGCTTGGAAGACCAAGAAAAGTTTTGGTTGATCTGGTTGAGAAGGGACTGATACCAAAGGGGAAAGCCCTAGACATATGTTGCGGGGCTGGAACCAACACGGTTTACCTGGCTGAAAAAGGTTTCCAAGTAACTGGAATTGACATTTCATCTAAGGCAGTGGAATACGCAAGGAAGAAGGCTGAGCAGGCAAATGTGAAAATCAATTTTATGGTGCAGAATTTCCTAAAGCTCCCATTCAAGGATGAGGAGTTTGACTTCGTTTTTGACATGGGCTGCTTTCATCACGTAGAAGTTGAGGACAGAAATATTTTCATAAAAAGGATAAGTCGCGTTTTGAAGAACGATGGTCTCTATTTACTTATCTGTTTCAGCTACAAAAATGGCCCAGCATGGAATCATTTCACAAAAAAACAGGTAATTCACCTTTTCTCGCGGTATTTCGAAATAAAAGAGATTAAACATATATCTTCTGTTGAAGGAGATGGCCTTAAGCGGTATTTCTATTCAGTTTTGATGGAAAAGAAATGAAAAAAGATTTGGTTTAAGCGCTAGCTGAACTTGAAAGCTGAGGGACAAACTTTATTCAAAATGCAGTTTTCGCATTTGGGTTTCTTTGCTATGCAAATTCTTCTGCCGTGGAATATCAGCAGATCGGTGAACCTCATCCATCTGTCTTTCGGAATAGTCTTCATCAGGTCCTGTTCTATTTTATTCGGGTCTTCGTTATCAGTGAGTCCTAACCTCTTGGCAACCCTGCGGACATGAGTATCTACGGCTATTCCTGAGATGACACCGTAAGCATTGGACAAAACAATGTTGGCGGTTTTTCTTGCAACACCAGACAACTCAAGCATTTCCTCCATCGTTTTTGGAACTTGTGAGCTATACTTCGCAACAAGAATCTGACAGCATTTCTTGATATTTCTGGCCTTGTTTCTATAGAAGCCCGTGGATCTTATATCTTCTTCAAGCTCTTTCAGGTCTGCGTTTGCATAGTCCTCTGCTTTTGTATATTTCTTAAACAAGGTTTGCGTGACAATGTTTACTCTTTCATCAGTGCACTGGGCGGAAAGAATTGTGGCTACTAGAAGTTCCAATGGATTAGTGTAATGTAGGGCTATTTTCGCGTCCGGATGCTTTTTCTCAAGTAATTCAATTATTGTCAATACCCGGGTTTCGTTGTCAAGACTCTCATTCAAGGATTCTTTTTTCAAATGTGTATCCCACCCATGCTATATGTGTTTATTTGCAGAAAGCTTTTACTTTTAAAGTGCTAACCATTATCTTGAGGTGAAGTTTATGGACATAAAACTTCTGGTTGATAGTGAGCAAATACCGCTCAACGAGTTTGCAGAAAAAATTTTAATCGGAATGATAGTGGGTGCAGTCACTTCTTTGAAGGGAATAAAAAAAGATTGGAAGAAAATCGAAATAGAAGTAACAAAGTAGAAGCTTAACTATAAGATGTCTATCCGTATCTTTATTTCCGCAAACATCTCCCTCTTTGCCTTACATATCGGACAGACATAGGGAGGATCTTCCCGGAACACGACGTAGCCGCATTGTTTGCAGTACCACAGTTTCGGTTTCACTTCTGCAGTTTCTTTTGTCTCCTTTTCCGCTGGAGTTGCTGCGTGCGCTCCATAGACTCTAATTTGTTTTTCCAAAGGTCTACGTTCAGAAACTGGCTCCACAGGTGTTTTGCCTTCGAAAACATCTTTTCTGACGTAAAGTGCACAGTAGCAAGCTCCAAATTCTGCAACGTCTGGGTCCCGATAATCGCATGGGCATATTATGTCCCTATCAAATTCAAATTTTCCCGAGGCGAGTCTGCAAGGGCATGATGGGTAGCCGTAACGTTCTTCATTCTGTTTTAGTCCGTCAAGGAGGCTTTTTAGAAATTCAGGATCTGGGTTTAGATAGTAACCATAGGTCTTTGCATCAGCTTCCGCTCTTCGCCGTACAGTTTCCAAGGTTATCAGATTCCTAGAGCCTCCTTGAGTTTATCCTTGCGGAAGCCGGTAATCAAAACTTTGTCATCTACGATTATTGTGGGATAGCTTAGGCTTCCGCCCCTGTTCAAGATATCTTCCCTTATTTTGTCTTTGTCTTCGTCATCGCACAAGTCAACATCCACGTATTCATGCTCAACTTTATTATCTTTCAAAAATTGTTTTGTTAGTCTGCACCATCCGCAAGTACTTAGGGCGTAAAGTAAAACCTTGTGTTTATTCTTTTCTCCTTCAACTTTTACTATTTTCATCGTCTCACTTATCCATTCTTTACGTTTGGTCATTCATATAACCATTTATTTTTAAGCTTCTCGCAGGTTGCCGAAGGCTCGTTGTACAACTTCAGGCATTGCAGGGTGAATATGCATGGCTCTAATTATGGAAACAAAGCTTTTATCGTTCGAAACCATCGCATCAATGATTTCCTGTATAAGTATCGACGCGTGGGGGCCTATTATATGGCCTCCCAAGATTTTTCCAGTTTCTCGTTCAACGATAACCTTGACAAATCCTTCGGGTTCGCCCATAGCGGCTCCCATCGCCGTGTCCTTATAAAAGGCTTTGCCAACCAGAATTCTGTGACCTTTCTGTTTTGCCTCTGCTTCTTTTAGGCCAACTGAAGCGACTTGTGGATGAGTAAAGACAGCATGAGGCGCTGCTGAATAGTCCATTTTTACTTTGTGATCGTGGACCGCGTTGTGCCATGCAATTTCTGCTTCGTAATTGGCCACATGCTTAAACATCTGTTGGCCAATCGCGTCTCCTAAAGCCCATATATTCTTTTTTCGAGTTTCAAGATATTCATTCACCTTCACATATCCCCTTTCGTCCAGTTCTACGCCAGTTTTTTCTGGCTTCAAAAGATCAGAATTGGAGGCTCGACCAGCAGCTACCAGCAAGGCCTCCGCTGAAAACTCCTTGAAGCTGCCGTCATTGCGGTTTCTTGCAATTATGGATTTAATTTCGTTCTTTTCTTTGACTTCGACGGCCTCAAAATTTGTGAATATGTCTATTCTTTTTTCCATTTCTTTTCTCAGTAAGTCAGATACTTCCGGTTCTTCTTCCGGCAGAAGCCTCGCGCCTCTCTGAACTATTGTGATCTTCGTTCCAATATTTGAGAAGAAATGTCCGTACTCTGCAGCTATGTACCCTCCGCCAATTATTACCATACTCTTGGGGAGCACTTCCAGCTCCAATACAGTGTCGCTTGTCAAATAGTTTACATTCTCAACTCCCTTAATGGAGGGGATTAAAGGTCTTGCGCCAGAAACGATGAAGATTTTGTCAGCCCTTATCGTTTGCTCCCCAACTTTCATTGTGTAGTCCGAAACGAATGTGCCCTTTTCTTTATACCATGTCAAGTTACGCGTAACTTCCACCGCTCTGGCTTGTCTATCAGTGTCTTCTTTAACGAGCTTACGCATCCTCTCCATAATCTTCTCAAAATCAATCGAGCTTATTGTCACGTCTACGCCTATTCTTTCAGCCTCCTTTAAAGTGGCCACGACATCCGCTGGGTAAATGAGCATTTTTGATGGAATGCACCCTCGGTTGACACAAGTTCCACCCATGGGCCCAAATTCAACAACAGCCGTCCTAAAACCGTGCGCGACTGCATTCGAAGCAACAATCATCCCAGAACCCGCGCCTATTACCAGAACGTCAAACCTCTCCATGACAAAACCTCAATATAAATAGAAAAAGGGTAACATGTCAAATAAACTTTTCAAATAGCTTTCATTCAAATCAGAATTGATAACAATTAAAGGAAAAAGCAGCTTCGATTATGTTTGCTCTTTATTCTCCAAAAATTTTTTATGCGTTTAATAAGGCAATAGTAAGTTGTGGTTCAACTATGGCGAAATCTGAAAAAGGTGCGGAAGAGAAGAAGAAAAAGTATTACTATTATAAAAAGAAGGAGAAGAAAGCCAAAGAAGTTAAGAAGAAGTGCTAAAAAGGGCGAAAAGGCTATTTCCTTAGGAATCTGGGAATGCATCGTTCATCCTTGACAGGGTCAAAATCCTCGAGTTCAGCTTTTTCCAGCGGGATCACGGTTCTTGACACGAGGCCATGTAAGCTAAAAGGAAGCCTAATCAAGCGCATGTCGCCCACCGTCACCCATTCGTCTATATCGAACCCCTTTTCTTTGATATCTTTAGCAACGCTTTTCCTTTTTTTGTCGTTTAATTCATAGGCCTCTGAATCAAAAACGTGAATGTGGAAGCCTCTGCCAGAGTATACAATTTTCAGATGTGAAAAATTCTTAGCAAGATACTCATATAGTCGTAATGTTTCTTCCTTAACCATTTGCAGCTCAAGTTCGCAGAAACTTAAGCCTTGATGTCGCTCCATTTTGTCTGCTAGGCTTCCATGAATTGGACAAATGATGTTTTCTGGGTCTAGGTCAAAGGCTAACTCTTGACATGCCTTTTTTTCATTTTCATCGTAGACATTTCTATCGTAATATACAGCTTCAGGCAAGAACTCGATTATTTGACTCTTTACATCCTCTAGATCATTATACTCGTCTATGATTATGGTGGTAGAAGCGTCCTCCGCGTACTTCTCTGGAAATATTTTAGTGTGTCTGCCAATTATGACAGCGAAGCGTATCTTATCAGTTCTTCCCCTAAACCATCCCGCAACCTTCCGGATGTCAAATTCTTGCGTATAGAATTGTTGCCTCTCATTTAGAGTTGAGTAGCGCATGCCTTCAGGAATAAAATATCCAGCCATCTCTATCGATATTATAGTAAGCGTGATTTCAAAAATATTTTTGGGAAAACT
>CAZDZM010000083.1:0-5766 GCA_964509945.1 uncultured Candidatus Bathyarchaeia archaeon | reverse complement strand
ACAACCAGCGTAAAAGCAGCAACATAAGCTATTCCAAACAACGCTGTTCCGTAATCGCCCATCACGACGGCTCTCGATGCTATAACCGGATGACTATAAGGAATTACATAAAAAAGGATCTTCAAGACAAGGGGCAAAGTGTTAACGTTCAAATACATCAACCCAAATGTCGGAACAAAAATCAACGGGTAAATATAGCCCACGAGCGATTGAGCGCTCCGCACATCTCCAGCAAAGGCAGACACAATAACCGCTAATGCCAAAGCTGAAAGCAAAGTAACAAAAAGCGACAGGCCCAGAAGCAGATAACCCAAAAGGGAAGGAACAAGGCCTAAAGCAACCAAATCCACAGCTGCGCCAGTTGGGATCACCATGAAAGATCCGAGCATATAGTTATAGCCAACCATGTAGGCCACGGCGCCGACGCCAGCCACAAATATGGTGCTTGACAATTTCCCCATAAGAATCGCAAGGCGATCCATGGGCAAGGTCAACAAGGTCTCCAAAGTCTTCTCTTCCTTCTCCATGGCCACTGAAGTTGCAGCTATCTGCATGGCATAAGTAAGCAAAATCATTATCGTAATCGGCATAGCGATGGCCTGCGAAAGCATCAAACTGGACAACGTTGCAGGGTCAACGCCTTCCGCAATTTTTCCTTTAACAATAGCTGATTTTTCAGTATACACAACATCGGGAGCCCAATCCCTATTATACTGGTACACCAGACGATCAACCACAGAAGACGCGGTGCCCTCGAAGATTCCGCTCCCTGAGAAGATCCCATAAAACTTCACCGAGGCCCTTATGCTGCTGTTACTCCAATGCGCATCTATTCTTTCACTAAACCCGCCGGGAATCTCTACGAACTGCGTAGTATTATACTCTGAAAGCAAATCCTGAGCCAAAACCTCTTGCGGCGTCGTATTATTACGCACAACAACCTTCACGTAAAAAGCAAGACTGCTTATGAAGATATCAGACCAATTCCCGCCGTCATTATTCAAAACCAGCAAAGCAGCTTTTTCAACCCGCTCCCTTTCCGACTGAATTGAGTAGTTCATGATGCCGCCCAAAACTGGAAACATCAGCAACGGAACAACTATCATTCCTAGCAATATTTTCGGGTCCCTAACCAATTCTTTAAGCTCTTTCAGAAGAATGTTCCCAAAGCCCTTAAGCAAACCCAACCACCTTCGCGAAGACTTCTTCCAAGTTCGCGCTTCCAAACCGCTCCTTCAACTCCTGCGGTTTCCCCTCAGCAACAATCTTGCCCTTATTCAGCAAGGCAACCCTATCACATAGGTGCTCAACTTCAAGCATGTTATGGCTCGAAAGCAGCACAGTAACGCCGTTCTCTTTCACATTCCTCCTAATTATCTCCCTAATGTGGTACGCGTGCAAAACATCCAACCCACTGGCAGGCTCATCCAAAATAGCAAGTTTAGGCCTAGTCATTAAAGCCCGCGCCACAAGAAGACGCCGCTTCATTCCTTTACTATAAGTCTTAGCCTTATCCTTCAAGCGATCGCCTAAACCGCAGATTTCAGCTGCTTCCTTAACAATTCGGTCAATCTCATCCCTGCTTTTGCTGTTAAATCTAGCCATAAACTCCAGATATTCCCAACCTGAAAGGTTCGGGTAGGCCCCTGCCTCCTCAGGAAGATAAGTTATGATTTTGCGAACCTCAGCCGCATCATGCACAACATCCAAGTCAAAGACTTTCACATCCCCAGACGTGGGCAGAAGCAGCGTGGAAATTACACGAAGAGCCGTTGTTTTTCCCGCACCATTTGGCCCAATAAGCCCGTAGATTTCCCCATATCCAAGACTGAAGCTTAAGCCATCTAAGGCCCGAATATTACCGAAAACCTTAACCACAGATGTTGCCTCAACGGCAGCACTCAAACTCATAACACCTTAGCCCAAAACCTGCAAAGAATTATTTAAGGTTTTATTAGCGCGCGCGACATTAAAAAGATCTAAAGGAAGACGATTGGATCACGATAATCACATGCGGCCGAAAACTCACATAAAGCTCAACGTCACACTCTGAAATTGGCTATCCAAGCCTTTGTGACCATTTTCACTCTAAAAAGATTGCTGGATGAAAAGGCATAGCCATAATTGCTCTCTGCTTCGGATCATAGCGTTTCTTGTCTTCCTCATCGTAGACTATGATTTGCGTATTAAATCTTTCTTTCAAGAATTCCGCTGCATCTTCGACTACTTTCTTCTCTTCTATCATTCCAATCTTTAAAGTATTTGCCTTCCTGTTCTCAGGTACCTTACTCAGCACCTTTGTCATTTTCGTAGCGAAGTTTGCAGCTGCCTTAAGGTTTGGTCTTAATTCTTTGTCTGTGGCTAGCTCTCTCATGATCTCGTTTGTTTTCACTTCGCCATGCGTTGCCTTTTCAAGCATTTTGAGGTATACTTTCCATTTCCATGAAGAAGCCGTGTAATAGTATATTTTTTTAGGAGTAATTTTTGTTGCTTTCAAAACGTTTAAGGTGTCTTCCATCAAGTCGGCTATCAGGTTTTCTTTCTCTTCTGCCCGTATGTCTATTCTCTTCTCGTTTGTTTGCGGCCATTCAGCTAGCGAGATGAAGCTTTCTTCTCCCATTTCACTCCATAACTCCTCGCATAGGTGCGGGGCGAAGGGCGCGAGCAGTTTTAGCCATATTTTCAATGCGTCCATGAGTGTTTTCGCTTCTGCCTTTCCTTTTCTGCGAGTGTACCAGCGGAAGTCGTTCCAAGTCTCGAAGAAGGCCATTTCTAATGCGGTTCTCGTTTTCATTTCATCGAGGTTTCTGGAGATTTCACTTATACGGTATTGCAGTCTACTCATTAACCATTTTTCCAATTGGCCTGCTTCTTCTTTTTTCGCGTTTTCAAATAGGGTTTTTGCAAAGCTGTAAAAGGACTCAAGCTTGTTTTGCATGTCTCTGACGTTTTCGCTTCTCCAGTCTGGATCATCCATTCCTTCCGCCGCAAGCAGAAGTGCACATCTTGTGGCGTCCGCTCCGTATTGTTCCACAGCGTTTTTCATTGTTATGAAGTTTCCCTTTGATTTGTGCATTTGTTTGCCCTCAATCATGAGCATGCCGTTGACGCCTATGGCTTTCGGCCATTGTTCAGGTGGAAACAGCGCTACGTGCTGGAATATGCAAAAGGTCAAGTGGTTAGGCAAAAGTTCTTTTGCTGAAACTCTCAGGTCAAAGGGATACCAGTAAAGGAACTCTTCACGCATTTCTTCAAGTGTTTCCGCGGTTATTCCTGTTTTTTCGGCTATTTCCCTGATGTCGCCTTCTCCATAGAAGACATAATCAAAGGCTTCTTTTTTGAGTTTTTCTGGCTCTATATTATATTGTCTTATGTGCTTGTTTATGGTATATAATGCCATGTAGATTGTGGAGTCACTTAGGGTTTCGATTATCCAGCCTTTGCCCCACGGCAGTGGCGTTCCGAATCCAGTAGTTCTTGCGCATGCCCACTCTTTGAGCCAATCGATTACTGCGATAAACCATTGGGTTGCTGTCTCTGGATAGATTTTCATCCGGTTCACTGCTTGTTTTGCTTTCTCTTTCCATTCTGGATCTGAGTAGTTCAGGAACCATTGATCTTGCAGGACTTTCACTATGCACGGCGTTAGGCATCGGCAGACTACTGACTGGGGCAAATCGTACATGCTATCTGCAGCGCCGAGTTTTTTGAAGTCTTTTATTAGCGTTTCTTTGACTTCTCTCACCATCTTTCCAGCGTATTGCCTGCAGTTTTCTTTGAGGATGCCGCTGTGAAACTCTTTTTTGTAGAGAATTTTTGTGGCTTCGTCAGCTTTGGGGTCATGCTGATCGCTTATTCCCATCTGCTCCGAGATTTCCACGGCGGGGTATTCCCCAAAGCCTTCAACTTCGATAAGTGAAATAGGTTCTATTTTCTTCACAGCATCGGTATCCAAGCCGAACTCTTTTAGTACATCTAATTTTTCTTTCAGATCTTTTAATGCAAGCCAATCGTAGGGCGCGTGGGCTGGCACGCTGTAAACTACGCCTGTGGCTTGATTCGGATCGACAAACCATCCTGGCAGTATGAGAAACTTTTCTTTCGTAACCGGGTTTTCGAGGGTCTTACCTATGAGCTCTCTTCCTTTCAATGATCGTTTTATGGATATAGTTTTTCCTTGTTCTTTGAGTTTTTCTGCTGCCTCCTGGCTTATTATCCAGTTTTCCGTGTCAACTTGGGCTTTCACATAAGTGGCGTCGGGGTTTATCCACATGTTGGTTACGCCATAGACTGTCTCCGGTCTAAAGGTAGCTGCTGGCAAGTAGGTTTTCTCATCAAGCTTGTACTTTATTAGCGTGTACTCTTCTGGGGTGACGCCTTCTCCTACTTGACGATCGTGGTCTCCTGTTGGGCTTTGACATTTGGGGCACCAGACGACTGGGTGTGTTCCCTTTGTAACGTAGCCTTTTTCTCTTAGACTCATGTATTGCCATTCTATGAATTTCTGGTATGTGGGCATTATCGTGTTGAATTCTCTTCTCCAGTCTATTGAGAAGCCTATCTTTTTTGCTGCCATGCGGCTTTCGTTGGTGTAATAAGTAGCCATACACATGGGGTCAGAGAATTTTTGAAGCTCTTCTTCTGGAACGCCGTCAACTTCTCTTAAAACTCTAATGAATTCCTTGTCACCTTTAACAACGCGCTCGCTTGCGCCTGCTAGCGGTTGACCTGTCCAGTGCCATGCCCATGGCCAAAGTACGTTGTAACCTTGCATCCGTTTGAACCGTGCACAAGCGTCCACCCGCGTGGCTGTAAAGGTGTGACCCACATGCAGTGGCCCGTTCATGTATGGGTATGGAAAAGTTACGAAGAATTTCTTTCTCTTTGGATCTGGGTTTGCTTCGAATGCTCTCGCGTTTTCCCAGTTTTGCTGCCATTCTCCCTCAATTCGTTTCAGAAAGCTCATAAAACTTTTTGAACTGGGTTGAGGGCTATTAAATGTTTTGCCTTCACGAACAGAGAACGCAGTCCCTCACATTAGACACCGCAAAACAATCAACACAAACTTTGCTTTAAACCTTACCCTCACTTAACAGAATTAGAGCGCGCCTATCGCAGATACCGTAAACCACTGTTCCTAGGAATGTGATCATCAACAAAGCGGTATTCACTGCACTCTTCACCATAGGCCTTGTTGGAAAAGCCTGTCACTTTAATGTGCATGCTACATAAGGCATCTTTTGCGCGCGCTGGCTGGGCCAAGCTTCTATGTCAAGCACACTTCAAGTGATCCTGTCCTCATAATCAAAATATGAGAAGGAAATAAGCATAATTAGCACCGCGCTGATTTTCTCATAAGGAAGGGTGATGGGAATGTTGGTCAAAAGCCTTAGGGACTTGCCGACGTTGACGGCTGAAGATGGGGCCGCGATAAAGGAAGTGCTTCACCCAAGGAACGACCCAATAGGGAACCAGCTTAGTTTGGCGCATGCGACTGTCGAGAGGGGTCAAGAAACCAAGAACCATGTTCTCGAGATCGTCGAAATATACTACATACTAAGCGGGCAAGGAGTCATGACCATCAACCGGGAACAGAGAAAAGTGAAGAAGAACGATGCTATATACGTTTATCCGGGCTCTGAACAAAGGATAAAGAATGTCGGAGACGTAGCCCTCAGATTTCTCGTCATATGTGCACCGCCCTTCTCAGAAGACAAGTCAAGAGTTGTTGAGTAGACTCCGCGCGCGTAAACAACACAATATGTA
>CAZDZM010000082.1:0-5849 GCA_964509945.1 uncultured Candidatus Bathyarchaeia archaeon | reverse complement strand
CTCACCTCTTCATCCAACTATTTTAACTTTTTTCAGCCAACACTTCCCTCTATAGTAAGTACTCCACTACTTTTGGATATCCTATGAGTTAAGCTACTAACTCCATTGCCATGCATCTTTCAACCCAATCCAGAGATTCAACTTTTCGCTTCAAATAAGAGAGCTAGTAATATAAACTTTGCTTGTGATTGGCACCTGTTCTTCTATTGTAGACTGGTAGAAAAAAGATTGGGGTTTATGCTTCATTAGAATCAGATTTTTCTCTTGCCTAAGACTGATCTGAAAGTTTTTCCACAGTGTTCAAAGAGTCCAATTGTAAGCTCATTTCTTTTGCCACTTTTGTCTTTTCTGCCTGCCATCTTCCAAGTCTTCTTTGGAGTGCTGACTTCGGTTCCACATTTAGGGCATTTAGCCATATAATCCCTCTTTTAAAGCATTACATTTTATAATAATAAAACATTTTCCGTAGTCTACGTGTATTATTCCTTTTGGAAGCATTCCACAAAATAGCAACAAGTTTTACGTTCCGAAGAGGTTGCCACAAAGATAAAGCCTTTCCCAACACAGTTATATAACCTAAGGGTTTCCTACACTTTCTGCATCTCACCGGTTTAGTATAATTCAAAAGATCACCATAAAACGATTTTCAAACAAGTTATACGAATGTGTGTCCCAAAACTAGAATAATAAATCCAAACTTCAGAAAATCTTAGTTCACCCTATGATTCTTTCGAACAGAAAAGAAGTACTTCAGGAGATATGTTGAGATGAGTATGGTTGAAAAGTCTGCTAGGAGGCAGAATGCCGTTTCGTTGATTCCGAATGGTGAAGACAGGTGCTTGCGCTACTTAAACTTAACATCTCACTATGCGCTTTCATAATTAGGTCCACTATTGTTTCCTTAGTGGGTACAGCTGCGTCCATTGATAGGGCATAGGCTTTTTGATGAGCAAATCGTAAAAGCATCATTACGTTTTCGTTTGTGGGATAGGCTATGCTCAGCGATAAAGCAATGGCTGTTGAATGGCTGTCTTCAAGGCTTTTTCTGGTTCCACCGACGTCTAACTTGAGCTGCTCTTGAGTTATTACGAAACCCTCATCATATATTGCTTTCATTGCGAGCCCAGCTTCCACGGCTTTTATTCCAAGTTTTGACAAGACGCTGGCGAGCCTTTCTGATATAACTTCGCCTTTCCTAACAACCAATGTGTCCTTACTTATCCACACGCTTCCAGATTCGATTCTGGTAGGCAGACCAGCGGCGTTAAGTTGGCTGATTATTGGGCCAGGCGGTTGTCCAGTATTTCCAGCTGGAATTACGACGTCGAAGGCTGCTATATCACCAGATTTGGCCGTTGTTTTAACTTTACCTTTTTCCAGGAGTAGTGCTAATTTGAACGGATTTAGATTTGTGAAAAGGAAAACGTTTGATCCTTGCAAGTATTCCCCGAGCTTTTTTAGCTCTGTCTTTTCTTTACAGTTTTCAATGGCCATTCTTATCAGCGTGTTTTTTATAACTCTCAATAAGACTTTGTCTGCCAGATTTTTCTTTAACTCTTGCAACTGTGGTGCCCGAACCTTTTGCAAGCTGGCGATCCCAACGGCTCTGTGCTGCCGTAATAGTTCGGTTATCCCTTCGATTTCGCTGAGCTTTTCTTGTAAAACTTGGTGTGATGGCATTGACTTTCTCTCTTATGGTTTAATTTTTACAGGTGTGCCCATGGACGTTTTTATGTAGGCAAGCTTGATGTTCTTAACTCCTCTTTTAAGTTTTCCCTCTAAAACCCTTAGAATTATCTGAATGTTCTCAGCTAGTTCTTCTTCTTTCATGCTTTCTGTCCCGACAGCACACTGGATTATGGGTTGGTTGCGCATTCTCACAATAACTGTTTTACGGTGTTTCTTTATCAAACTTGCCACGTCCGCTGTGGGTGGAACCGGCACAGGCATCTTTCCTTTCGGACCTAAGATTGGACCTAAAATCTTGCCCACTAGAGGCATTAAAGGAGCCTCAGCTATGAAAATATCATAATCGCTTGCAAGTTTTCGCAGTTCCCGCCTTTTACCGGCCAAACCTTCAAGATCAGCCCTCTCAATCACGTAATCTGCATTTGCCTTCCGAGCTTTAAGTGCCAATTCCCCAGAGGCTATGACGCATATCTTGTTTGGGTTTTCAGGAGAATATGGCAGTTCTATGATTTCTTGAATTTTACCCTCTGGAGATTTCATGTCAATCTCTTGCAAGGTTATGATAAGCTCTACTGTTTGGTCGAAGTTTCGTTTTCCAGATTTTTCTCTAGCCTCTTTAACTGCGTTCAGTATGGTTTTTTGATCTAAGGGCATTTTAAAGGCCTCGTGCCAATGAGGGAAAGTAACGCGATTATAAAAATATTCTCTTATCATTCACTCTTACTGAATATTTCGTCATACTTACCTTCATCAATGTCTTTTTGCACTTCGCGAGGATCTCTGCCCTCAATGGTGACGCCCAGACTAACACAGCTTCCTAAAATCTCCTTAACAGCTGCCTTCAAAGTCTTTGCCAAAAGCTCTTGACGCTTAATCCTTGATATGCGCAGGGTCTGTTCCATTGTAAGATTTCCAACTTTCTGTGTGCTTGGCGTTCCAGAGCCTTTTTCTATTCTTAGTTCACTTACAATAAGAGCAGACGTTGTAGGTGTCCCAACGGTGACCTCGAAATCTTTGGTCTCGACATCCACTGCTACTTTCACAGGAACTTTCATTCCAGAATAGTCTCTTGTAAGTTCATTTATTTTGTTCACAACAGCCATTACGTTGAGACCTAATGGACCAAGGGCTGGACCTAATGGTGGTCCGGCTGTTGCTTGTCCACCGTTGACGAGCAACTCTACAATTTTTCTATCAGCCATTTAAGTTTCACCGCCTTTGGTTTTTGTTTTTTCTACTATTTTTACGTAGTCTGAGTGAACAGTTATTGGCAAGGTGAAGGTTGCTTCCAACAACTCTAGCGTGACTTCGCCTTTAGCCTTGTCGATACGGGTTATTTTCGCCCGCATACCCTTAAATGGTCCACCTGTTATTTCCACAACATCATTTTCATCCAAGTCTTCAATTATTGGTTTTCTGACAATGTATCTTTCAACTTCAGAAAAGCTTACAAGCCCTGGAACCCTTGAACGTACATGCCTTACGCCTGCTATGGCTTCTTCCACGAAATGGGGGCCTTCAGCTTCTAGGAAGACGTATCCTCTTAAAGTCTCAGGCACGAGAATGGCTTTTATTGGAATGCTATTCATTTCAATTTTCGCAGCGATAAGTTTTGCCACGTTTCGCTCTTGGCCTGTTGTTGTTTTTACAGCGAAAATTTTGACTTGCTGCGCTTCCTCTTTCTTTTCCATAAAGGCTTTTCCCTCTATCCTGTTACAACTGGCTGCAAAACAGAAGACAACAACTTAATGATGAAACCGATTAGTCCGACCGCGCCTATGCCTAACACGCATATTTTTATCGATTGCCACAGCTCGGTTCTTCCCGGCTTTGCAGCTAACTTTAATGTTCTGGCACATTGAAACAGAAATGACCGTACGCCCATGGTTCATCGCACACTCAACATTTCAATCTCACATAATAAACGTTACTATGGCTTTTGAGTGTTGATAGATAAAACTCGAACATTTCTATTAACTTTTCTCTCCAAATCGCCAAGCGGGGCTGTCAATTCTAAATCTTTTCGAAGCGAAGATTTATCTCTTGAAGCGTTTCAAGAAGCCTCGATTTATTTTCGCCTCTTATCCCTTTCCAATCCAAAACTGCATATTCGACTTTTTCTACCGTTTTCTCAACGCATTGGCTGAGGATTTCGGCATCTACACATGAAATAGCATATTTAGGAATTATGTGACCAAAAACCACTCCATCTTTTAGAGCTAGCCTAGTGAACCTCTCGTTATAGTGAGGCCCACCTATACCAAGCACTGCACTGCCTTTATAACCGTTGAATTTGGAGATAGCTTCCATGGCTGCATGAGCTACCACTTCTGCCGCTTTTGAATCACTCCACTGCTTCTCTGAACTACCTAATTCCGCAAACATTGTAGGCACATCCAGCGAAGGACCATGATGAGTGCACTCATAAGAAACCACGTAGTTAAGCTGCATTTCCTCTTTAAAACGCTCCATAGTCTTTAAAGCATCTCTCATGGCGATCGCTGGCGCCACAGACACTTTTCTTGGAAGCCCACCTAATTTCGCTTCGCCCAAATTACCTGGCGTATGCACTGACAGTGTCGGAGTACCGCTTGCGCTACTATGCCTTGAAATAAAAACAACTAGTTCTAAATCGTTGAAGAAACGTGCAAGGTTTTGTGCGTGCACCGTCTCCTCTTTCAGCGTGATGAAAATGACCTTTTTTCGGTTAACCTCGCCAGAATAAACAGGATCCTCAAGGAAGGTTTCTTTCATTTTATTGAAAGAATAGTGACTCTGAACCTGTTTCGCAATGTTTAGGCTTGCTATGTCTTTACTTGAGGCAACAAGCAGAATCATGATCACGCTTCCCAATACAAGATACATTAACCTAAGAAAAACGTTTCCACAAAGTTTATAATCACTAGAGTCGGTTGAACCATTAAAGTTGAAAAAGGTGCAGCGTACGTGCATTTGATTAATTTCAAAGAGGTGTCTGACCTACAACTTAATGAGGTGATTAATAAGGCTATCGACGTTAAGCATAACCCTGAAAAATATCAGGCCTCTTTGGAAGGAAAATCTTTAGCCATGATTTTTCAGAAAACTTCCACGAGAACTAGAATCGCTTTTGAGGTTGCCATGACTCAGCTCGGAGGCCACGCACTTTACTTGGATTGGAGAACGACAAACTTCACTTTAGCCGATGTGTATGATGAAACAAAGTATCTGTCGCGTAATGTTGACTGCATAATGGCGAGGTTACTAAAGAACACTGATCTGCAAACAATGGCCGAGGCTTCGCAGGTTCCACTGATAAATGGATGCGACGAAAAATATCATCCAAGTCAGGCAATGGCAGACTTGATGGTTATGAAGGAGAAAAAAGGCATGCTGAAGGGCCTAAAGCTTGTTTACATAGGTGTTCACAATAACGTTTGCAATTCACTCATTGAAGGCTGCACAAAAACAGGAGTGAGAATAACAGCTGTGACACCAATATTTAATGAACCTTCGAGAGATGAGGAGATTCTTGAACGTGCTCGAAGAAGCGGGTTATATGAAACCACTTTGGATGTTAAGAGAGCGATTAAGGACGCAGATTTTGTTTACACAGACACGTGGATTGACATGGAATTCTTCACAGATCCAAAGTTTGTTGCAGAAAAAGAAAAACGCCTAAAGATTATGCTTCCCTATCAAATCAATAAGGACCTCTTAAAGAACAGCAACGCCTACATAATGCATGACATGCCTATACATAGAGGATACGAAATAGAAGCAGATATAATTGAAAGCCCAAGGTCAGTTATATACGAACAGAGCGAGAATAGACTTTACTCAGCCAAAGCGATACTGCTAAAACTATTAGGAAAATACTAAACTAAAAAACGTAGAATACTAGACAGTAAGTGAAAGGAAAAGGTGCATGTCAGATAATAAATGGAATCTAGTTGCACCTTGTGGATTATACTGCGGTGAATGCACAGGCTTTCTCAATAGAGAATGCGGAGGCTGCAGATCAAATCAAGGATTAAGCAAAGATTACAATCAATCCTGTAAAATATACTACTGCTCAAAGAGTAAAGACTTAAGGATCTGTCTGGAGTGTGTAGAATTTCCATGTAAGTTCTTCGACTTCTTCAAAGCTGAAAAATTAGAAAGCAGTTCTTGGTTTTTGG
>CAZDZM010000081.1:0-5865 GCA_964509945.1 uncultured Candidatus Bathyarchaeia archaeon | reverse complement strand
AAAACAACCACGGTAAAGATGATTTATTGTTTTTTCCCCTTAACCTCCGGAGAATTGACTGTTGCGGGCATGAGTGTATCTGAAAAGCCAAGAGAGATAAAGAGCATGATAGGTGTTGCTCCTCAAGAAGATAATCTTGATCCAGACTTCACAGTTGAACAAAACTTGCTAGTTTACGCGCGCTATTTCGACATCCCAAAAGCTGAAGCCGCTAAGCGGGCTGACGAGCTACTGAAATTCTTCCAGCTGGAGAAAAACCGAAAAGTGATCATTGATCAGTTGTCAACTGGCATGAAACGAAGATTAATTTTGGCCAGAGCTTTGATCAATAGACCCCAAATACTCTTACTGGATGAACCTACAACTGGTCTTGATCCTCAAGCTCGCCATCTGGTTTGGGATGAAATTCTAAGCTTGAGGAAGCAGGGTGTTACAATAATTTTGACAACTCATTATATGGAAGAGGCGGCTGCGCTGTGCGACCGTCTCTTGATCATGGATAATGGAAAGATTATCGAAGAGGGTGCTCCAGCAGACTTGATAGAGAAACACATTGGCGAAGAAGTTCTAGAGGTCGATTATGATGTAAACATAATTAAGATTTTGCAGGAAAAGTTTCCAGACACCAGAATTGAAATGTCAAGCGACAAGATACACGTGTTTACAAAGCAGCCCCATGGAGTATTTGAGAGCTTTCTCAAAGATTTTCCTGCTAAAGGCGCAACTATCAGACGCGCTAATCTAGAAGACGTCTTCCTTAAACTAACAGGTAGAAGGCTTAGAGAATGAAAATGTCAGACAGCGGTGCTTTAGCCTTCAAATTGCCCAGATTAACCCGTAGACTTTGGCAAGTCTGGCGCAGAAACTTTGATGCCTTCATGAAAACCTACAAAGTAAACTTTTTCCCACCTTTGTTTGAACCCGTTTTCTATCTATTAGCATTAGGTTTTGGCTTGGGCAGTCTCGTCTTGCCAATTCAAGGTGTCTCCTACATTCAGTTTATAGCACCAGCCTTGATATCCGTCTCCATGATGTATGGATCGTTCTTTGAGTGCACTTACGGTTCCTTTGTCCGCATGTATTATCAAAAGACTTTCGATGCCATCATAGCCACTCCCGTAAGCGTAGAAGAGGTAATAGCAGGAGAGCTTGCGTGGGGTGCCACCCGCAGCGTAATAAACTCCACAATTGTATTGGCCATAGTAACAATTTTTGGTTTAGTCTCAAGCTCACTATTCATTTTGGTACCTCTGTTCGCTTTCCTCGTTGGGCTTATGTTTTCGGCTTTGGCAATGTGTTTCACGGCAATCGCACCAAACATTGACTTCTTTAACTACCCAGGATTCCTGTTTATAACGCCCATGTTTCTTCTCAGCGGAACATTTTTTCCTTTAACGATTCTTCCTCAATCAGTCCAGACAGTAGCACTGGTTTTTCTTCCTCTTACGCATGTCGTGAATCTGACCAGAGGACTAATTCTTGGCAACATTGAAGCCTCTCTACTGCTTAGCTTTCTCTGGATTATCGTTGTTACTCCAATTTTTTTCGTTTTAAGCATAAACTTAATGAAGAATCGGCTCATCAAATAAAATTGCAGAAATTGGTTTGACTGCATGTAACCCGAAAATTCTATTTTCTAAAAAATTTAAAAAAAGGAAGAGGCGGGCGATCTCTTCATTTGTCTTAGGTTCAAACCTTGTTTATAGAGAGAGCACGCCGGGAGTGTATCTTCGGTTTTGTGGTATTCGGTTGTGGTCCGTTGACTAACACAAAGCGCGCGCTAAGGTGTCCCAGAGGTGCAGGCTATGTTATGCTTTCCATTATTGCAAATTGATTGCCTTCGGGATCGACAGCCAATGCCCACCAGCATATCCCCGGGACTTGTGTCTTTGGAACGACGACTTTTCCGCCTAGGGCTTCGATCTTTTTGGAATATTCGTCTACAGACTCAACTAAGATGTAGTTGACTGGTTTGTGCTGAGGGTTTTGCCTTTTCATGAGTCCTCCATTGACGCCTGGTCTGATTGGCTCGCCTTTCTCGTCAGTGGGAACAGTCATTATCGTCCAATAATCCGAAGGCCCTGGCCATCGTTCAATCTTCCACCCGAAGAGTTCAGCGTAGAATTTCCTAAGCTTCTCTACATCGTCAGCAGGAATCTCGAAATGCACGATTGTATGATCCACCATTTCTCACATGCCTCAGACTACAATTGGATCAAAGAGCTTATAATTCTTCGGAATAGGCAAGCGTTGCTCGCGCAAAAGAGAAAAAAGAGGGATTGTGCGGGTGATGAATCAAACACAGAACATTAGGTGAAAGTACCCCTAGGATTGCTCCACCTAAGACTATTACGGAGCCGTGCTGCCGAAGCTTCAGCAATATTTTATTTTCAGGGCAGAGTTGCTTTGAAGAGCGAGGCAGACAATGCTTTATACGTCTCAGCTGTTAGCATGTCTTAGGCGTGACCTATGAATAGCGCTCGAACGCGTTTCTTTGCCACCCTGATTATGGCGTCGATTTTTCTCCTAGGAATCTTCATTTCCATGACACTGGACTCGGATTTTGGAAAATTGGAAGTGAAAACCATTTTGATAGCTGATGGCAGCAGAGAGCTCAGTGGGCTATTGTATCGACCGAACTCTGCTTCTGCCACAAATCCTTCACCAGCGATTGTTTTAGCACACGGGATAGGCGGTTCCAAGGAGATGATGAGCGGCATTGGGCTGGAACTTGCGAGGCGAGGTTTTGTTGCTCTCTGCTTGGATTTGCTTGGGCATGGAGGTTCTGGAGGAGCAGTTGAAGAAGGAGCGAACGAGCCAAGCTTTGGAGTCTTATCAGCAGTAAAGTATCTCAAGTCGCAGTCATTTGTCAATGCGTCTGCAATAGGCTTAGTGGGTCATAGCCTCGGCGCAGGTGCAGTCCGAGCAACGTTTGCCGAAGATGGCGGAATCGGCGCTTCGGTTCTCGTTGCAGGAGGATTAGGTGATGTTTCCGCAGGTCCAGCGTATGGCGTGTTGAACTCGACTTTCCCGAAGAATCTCTTGGTGATCGTGGGCAAATACGACGTTCTATTCAACCTGACCCAGCTTGCAGCAGAGCTGCTGCCAGCCTTCGGCACCCAGCAGGAAGTAGTTCCAGGGGTCGTGTACGGCAGTTTTTCATCTCAAACAGCTAGGAAACTCGTTACGCCGACAACTACGCACCTCTTTGAGCCCTTTGACTCAGTAGTCGTCTCGGAGACTGTCGCGTGGATGGAGAATGTCTTCAAATCTCCAGAGGTTTTGGTGACCCGAATTGGCGCGAATCTGATTTACGTTGAACGAGAAGCGGCTATCCTAGTGGGTCTTGCAGCATTTTTCGGGGTTGTCTTTCTTGCATTTTTCCCTTTGACCCGTGTTGTTGGACCAAGACAAGAGAAAGGAACGGTCAAACTGGAACATGATGTTCTGGGGGACTGGAAGATATTCGGAATTTGGGGAATACTTGGGCTCGCCCTGTTTCTGCCCATGTTTTTTGTTGGATTTGCCATCTCGTTTCCTCCTTTGATCTTCGGAGCTTCGATAGTTTGGTGGATGCTTTCTGTGGGCCTAGTTGGTCTTCTTGTGCTGGTTGGATTTCTACCTAGATTCTCTAAAGTGAAGATCAGACTCAAGGCAACCATTGTAGAGGCATTCGATGGAAACCACCTTTTTATAGCATTAGTTCTTTTCATACTGATGTTTGCAGTCGTGAGTCTGCTGCAAGGCGTATTCAACGTCAATCTGCGAATCGTCATTCCTATATTCCGGGGTCTGACCTCGGCAAGACGCATCTTCGCCTTTTTTGCATTTTTGCCGTTCTTTCTGGCATATTTCTTGGTGGAGGGGCTTTACCTTCATGAACTTCATGACTGGACAAGCGAAAAACAAGGGCTTCTATCCGATCTGTTAAGCTGCAGCAAAGTGGTTCTCGGCAAAGTCGCACCCTTCGTCGCTGTAATCTGCCTGCAGTATGTGCCAATAGTGCTGTTCAACCTCTGGATCTTCCCCAGCTATGTCGGATTCCTAGTTGAGTTCCTTTGGCTGATAGTCCCGATTTTCATGATCACAACAACATGCTCTTGGTGGTTCTATAGGAACACAAAAAGCGTGTGGTACGGTGCAGTGTTCAATGCTCTAATCATGGCTTGGGTCGCTTCAACTGTTTTCCCATTCTAGCTATTTCACTAGGTTCTTCATCAGCGTGTACATCCCCAGACACAGCGTAATCTAATCTGATATGCGCTTCCCGACGACGTAGTCTAATTCAAAGGCTAAGGCCTTGTTCCCAATGTCAATGGAATTTCCGGTGTTAGGCTTCCTCTGACTATTTTTAAGATAATAACATCGCCTGGCAGCGTGTTCTCTTCAAGGTAGCTTGACAAATTGTCGCCATTTATGATTCGCGTTCTGTTCATGGCAATAATAACGTCTCCGCTTTGAACTCCAGCTTTGGCCGCAGGTCCACCTGCTACGACATTCACAATATGCCAGCCGTATGTTACTGGAATGTTTGAACTCTGAGCAAGCTCGTAGCTCATGTCTTCCCCCATTACCCCTAGATATGAGTGCCCACCGTAGCTGCCATACTCCACAAGGGAGGGCACTTCTCTGAGTATAGTGGTTGAAGGTATTGCGAAGCCTAATCCCTGAGAGTCCGCAACTATCGCCGTCGTTATTCCCACAACATAGCCGTCAGAATTCAGCAGTGGGCCACCGGAGTTGCCAGGATTTATAGGCGTGCTCGTTTGTATGATATTTGCAATTGGAAAGCCGCCTGCATTATCTTCCGTGATAGTTCTTCCGAGGGCGCTGATTATGCCGGTTGCCATCGATCCGACTAGACCAAACGGGTTTCCAATAACAATCGCAGGGTCGCCAACTCTTAACGTCGATGAACTGACGATTGAAACTGGCCTAAACTCGGATTCATTGGCGCCAACAACCGTCAATACCGCCAAATCCGAGTATGGATCCGTCCCGTTAACTACAGCAGCGTAGCCGTCTCCATCCGAGAAAGTCACACTCAGTGAGAGGGAACCCTGAACAACATGGTTGTTCGTGATGACAATCATGTATCCAGAGTAATTATAGATAAAACCTGAGCCTTGCACAGTTCCGCTGCTTAACGTTCCTCGGATCAACACAACGGAATCTCTCACTTTCTGATAGACTTCGGAAACCAATGTCCTGTTTTCATACACTGTGACGTTTTGGTAGACTACAGTTTGATTGCCCGGGGCACCTGATTCTCCCTTGTCTCCTTTTGGTCCTTGGACTCCTTGTGGACCCTGCAAACCTTGCAGGCCTTGAGGCCCCTGAGGCCCTTGAGGACCCCTTGCAAATTGCATCGAGGCTAGGATAGATATGACACTTGACGTCGCAACGGCGATGACAAGCCCAATTGCGAAAATCGACTTTGATATACCTTTTACTTGAGACATCGTCAATTTCTCTCCATATCTCTGAAATATCCTATTGGTCTCTCTTGTAAAAAAACAATTGCTTTCAAGCGATGCTACCGCAGAAGGGCTAAATGATGGATTAGCTCACCCTAAAACCATAAAAAGGAATGTGATGGGTACCCAATTTGACATGGGCGAAGAAACGGCTTCTTTCACTTTGAAGGCAGATTGAAAGGCTATGGGTTGAGCCTTCGCTTTCTCAAGTCTTCGCCTAATCGGAAAGAAAAAATAAAAATGGCTAAAAGCGCTCCTATAGCCCAGATTGTGTCTTTGATAAATAGCAGGTCGATAAAAAGATACATAATTGAACAAGCCAAAAGAAGGGCATCAATAATTAACCATCTAGAAAGTTTCCTCATATGGTCACCTTAACGTTACATGA
>CAZDZM010000080.1:0-5880 GCA_964509945.1 uncultured Candidatus Bathyarchaeia archaeon | reverse complement strand
GAAGTGCTGCGGAAAGTTTACGGAGAGTATAAAGAACTAATTGTTATCTAAAAGGAGGGAACGAAATGCAAAGCACAAGAAAAATTAGAGTTTTAATCGCCAAACCAGGCCTAGACAGCCACGACAGAGGAGCCAAAGTAGTAGCTAGAGCCCTAAGAGACGCTGGAATGGAAGTAATCTATACGGGTTTAAGACAGACGCCTGAGCAGATAGTTGAAACAGCACTCCAAGAAGATGTAGACGTAATAGGCTTAAGTATCCTTTCAGGCGCCCACAAGGCTCTTTTCCCAAGAATAATGGAGCTTCTAAAGCAAAAAGGCTTAACAGACATGATGGTTTTCGCAGGAGGAATAATTCCAGAAGAAGACATACCAGAACTGAAGAAGCTGGGCATAAAGGGAATATTTGGGCCTGGAACACCTACGGAAACAATAATACAATTCATGTTGGAGAACATCCCAAAAAGAAGTTAAACTCTAAGATGGGCAGAACCATTGACAAAAATTGAAGAGATAGCAAAAGGCGTTCTAGCTGGAGACCGCAGAAGTATAGCAAGGGCAATAACAATCATAGAAAACAACACCGCAGAGGCCCAAAGGCTAATCTCCTTGATCTACCCCCACATAGGAAAAGCCCACATAATAGGATTGACGGGACCAGGTGGTTCTGGAAAAAGTACTCTCATCGAAAAAATTGTGCGTGAGTATAGACAACGAGGCAAAACTGTAGGAGTCGTAGCCGTAGACCCCACAAGCCCTTTCACGGGCGGAGCATTCTTAGGTGACAGAATTCGAATGCAAGAGCTAAGCACGGACGAAGGCGTTTTTATACGCAGTATGGCAACTCGAAATTATCCAGGAGGAATTGCCAAGGCAACAAAAGACGCTGTCAAAATATTGGATGCTGCAGGCAAAGACATAGTAATCGTGGAAACTGTTGGCGCTGGACAATCCGAAGTGGAAATAATCAAAGTGGCACAAACAATAGTTGTTATTCACGCACCTGGCTTAGGAGACGAAATACAAGCAATAAAAGCCGGGTTAATGGAGATAGCCGACATCTTCGTCATAAACAAGGCTGACCGCGAAAACGCAGACAAAGCCGTAATGGACATCCAATCAATACTGCAATTAAACAACAAAGAAAAAACATGGAAAACACCCATTCTAAAAACAATAGCCCTCACAGGAGAAGGCGTCCCCCAACTCATTGAAAAACTGGAAGAGCATAGACAATTTCTGAAAAAGGAAATAGAGCACAAAAAAAGCCTATTGAGAGCCGAAGCCGAACTCATCGAAGCCATAAAAGAAAAAGCGGCAACCTCAATAATAGAAGAATTAAGAAAGGAAGGAAAGTTCGAAGAACTTTTGCACCAGATTCTGGAAAAGGAAATAGATCCAGCCTCTGCAGCTGAGAAGCTATTACGTGGAAAATTTAAGAAGGCAGTGAGTAATGCCTAAACTTGAAAAAGGACTTGTACAGGTTTACACTGGAAACGGGAAAGGAAAGAGCTCGGCGGCTTTTGGACTCGCACTTAGGGCGATAGGGAGAGGATTAAAAGTTTACATAATCCAGTTCATTAAGGGCGGATTCGACTACGGCGAACTATACATTGTAGACAAGCTTCCAAACCTTACATTGAAAGCCTTCGGCAGAGGCAAATTCGTAACACAAAAACCTGCGGAAAAAGTGGATGTCGAGTTTGCAGAAGAAGCCTTCGCTTTGGCTGAAGAAGTTGTCAAAAGCGGCGAATACGACATAGTCATCCTAGACGAGATTAACGTGGCTTTAAACCTAAAGCTGATACAAATTGAAAAAGTTCTAGTACTGATAAAGAACAAGCCAAAACACGTTGAGCTCGTGTTGACTGGACGTTACGCCCCAAATGAAATCATTGAGGCCGCTGACTTGGTTACAGAGATGAAAGAAGTTAAACATCCATTCAACAGGGGTTTTCAAGCCAGAAAAGGAATAGAATACTAGAGGCTTTTGAAACTATTTTACATAGGACTCGTTTATCCAAACTTTTGCCTCTTCAGTGTCCATGCTTGCTCTGAGTCCTATCGGCAAAGGCAGATTAGGCGTATAATGTCCGAAATCCATACTTGCGATAATTGGAAAATCAAACTCACTGGTTATGTCTAAAACGACCTTTTCGACTTCACAGGTCATATCCTTTACGACACCAGCCTCCTCACCTCTAATCTTACCGATCAGCATGCCCTTCGCTCTGTCAAATAGACCAGCCTCTCTGAATTGAACTAGCCTTTGATCTAGCAGATCCAACGGTTGCGTCATAGCTTCCCAGAAGAAGATGATATCTTCATTCAGTTTCGGAAAGTACGGTGTTGCAAGCAATGCTTGCAGACTGGGCACGTTTCCTCCGAATAGTCTACCTTCGGCTTTGCCTTCTCGCCAGACTTCCCAACGTGTAAGTGTAGGCAACAACCCCAGCGGTTCAGTGCTCTTAGTGACTTTAAAGAAAAGCTCCATTTCATACGTTGCTTCTTTGCTGTTCATGTCTGCCCCAAATCCGAAAACGACATCGGTCTGATGAAGCCCGACTAGACCAGTCTTAGCCAGGAAAGCCACGTGAAAGGTGGTGATGTCGCTCATTCCAGAGAAAATCTTAGGGTTAGCCCTTATCAGATCAAAATCCAAATAGCGTAAAGTCCGAATTGCAACCTGTCCACCTATCGCGCAAATGATTGCTTTCACTTCTTTGTTGGCAAACATGCTGTTAATATCTTCACCTCTTTGAATGTCGGTTCCTGCCATGTAGCCACAGTGCTGGAGTTTAACGGTTTTGCCTTCTTTCACCTTAAAACCAAACTTTTTGAGATTCGCAACCCCTCGAAGGTACATATTTTGAAAGGGCAAGACTGGATAGGAAGGTGCAATCACTCCAACAGTGTCGCCGTCATTAAGTTTCGACGGTTTCAAAAGTTTCATATCGACCACATTAACGATGGGGACGGATTTGATATTTAATTCTGGTGATGTAAACCCGCGCTTTTCCATTTCGATTTCAAGATTCGTGACTTGACTACGTGCAAAGTTTTTAACAAGCCTCTTTCAATTCTCTTTAACATGAACGTTGATATGGAAGAATTATGCAGATTTCTCGTGAAGGCAAAAATTAACACGTATGCTAGTGGCAGAGAAGGCGCTATTCTGAGGGATGGAAGCAAAGAACTAGTTTTCAGCGAAGGAAAATGGCTGTACAGAGACAGGTATTTTGGGTTTAATCCATTTATCGGAGAGGAAACAGTCTTCTATCAGGGGGTATGTGTTTGGGGTATGAATTATTACGGGTGCGCTGTTTCTTCAGAAGAGCTCTCCTTAAAGGATGTGTACGCTTTTCTTCGAGAGGCATTGAAAAGGATCAGCGAAAAGAAACCATTTAGAGGCCCAGAAAAGTACGAAAGGCAACCCTTTAAGTATGTTAACACTGTAGAAGGCGATGTTAACAAGTTTAATGGAACTGAGAACATATTCTATAGAGGAAAAGAGATTTACAGTTTGCTATATCATGGCGGATGTACTGGAGGCGAAGTTTAGACTGTGCCGTTTGGAGGAGTGATTTGATGAATGAATTATTTGTTCAAACGGCAGACGAAGTAGGTTACGACTTCATAGAGTTTGCGAAGACAAACCATTACGGAATTGAAATCACTTGCTTTGCGCTGCCATGGACACTCGACAGAGATTGGAATACTTACCTTCATTCTTACAAAAAAGCTTTGAAAAGTTTCAGAAATGAAGTGGCAATTCACGGAGTTTTTATGGACATGATTACATCCAGCAGAGACTCCAAAATAGCTGGTGCAGCGAGGGAGCGCATCTTGCATAACATCGACATTGCGGAGCAACTTAGGGCGAAGATGGTGGCTTTTTGTTCGTGTTTTAATCCATGTATTGCCACTGGCTCACCAGGATACGTGGATGGATACAAGCAGAGGCAAATCAAGTTTTGGACTGAAATATTACAACTAATAGCCAATAGCAATCTCACATTAGTTTTCGAAAATCTGTGGGAACCCAAACCCGAACATGTAAGGGATATGTTAGACGGCATCAACTCCGAAAATTTTAAAGCATTACTTGACACTGGTCATGCTAACATTTTCTCCAAGGTGCCGATCGAACAGTGGGTTGAAGTCCTCGCAGATCATCTGGCATATATCCACTTAAATGACAATAACGGAGATCTCGACAATAACCTTGTACCGGGAGAAGGAAACATCAAGTGGGACAGATTCTTCGACGCATTGAAAAGCTATGGGTTAAAACCGCGATTATGCCTTGAGGTTGAGGCTTACGGAAACCGCCCGAAGCTTGAAAATACCAAGAGAGCCATAGAGTATCTCAAGGAGATGAGGCTCTATCCCTTTTAAGTCAGCATGGTAACTATGTTCAAAAACCTTCCAGATGGATCACCCTTTTGGCTTTGCAAATAGTAAATAGAATTTACAAATAGAAAACCGCGAATTGATTAATGCTCTCACTTATATTCAGTTATATTATGTCCGCAAATTGCCTTTTTTGCGCTCAAGAATTTCCAGCATTACGCTTGAGGCTATGATTTGCGTTATGAGGTAGATGATAGAAGGTGTGGCAGCTAAAGGAGAAAAATATGTTAAGGCGATAGCCATAGCTAAGGAGTTGTTCCTAGAGCCAACAGAATAGGTTAAAGCTATGGAATGCCTCAAGGTTCTTTTCAACAGCTTACGAAACGCAAAGTAGCTCACCGAAAAACTCAGCAAACACTGAATAACAGTCACCAACGTCAGCATAGGCAAAAAAGCTACCGTTTCTTGGCGCCACAATAATGGAAAAACAGCGGCTCCAACTATTGCTCCGACGATCATAGCGGCTATAGATGAGACGGAAAAGAATACAGGGTTGAAATGCTCTAAATTCCTTTTTACTCTGGATTTCACACAAGCAACAAAAGCAATGGGGAGAATAATCATAAAGAAAAGATCGGTTGACATTTGCAAAAAGTTCAGTTTAACATATGCCCCAACAAAAAGTGCCATCAAAAGAGGTGTAAGAAAGACGCTAAGCACCATAGAAGACACTAGCAAACCGAGAGCTAATGCGACTTCGCCGCCAGCTAGCCCAGTCCACACGCCCACAGCCCAAGGACTAGGAGTCGATGCAACCAAAACGAGACCCGCGGCAGTATCGAAACTCGTTGAGAGAAGACTCATGGACAGCATATAGCTCAGAAATGGTGCGACCCCAAACATAAAAGCCAAACCGAGCAACAAGCTCAGAGGCTTTCGAAGAACGCCGTAGAGGTCTTTCCTACTGCAAGTTAAAGTCAAAGACCCAGTCATTACAGCAATCAGATATGGCACAAAAAATCTCATAGACAGCCCCACTTGAGGGAACAAACCGCCCAAAGCTATCGAGATAAGGATCAGATACTTATAACACTGGTTTATTTTCACCGCGAATTTGATGACTTTTTCCATAAATCACAGTATCCTCCTCATCTTGAATGTTGCTTTCTGAAAACATTGTTGTTGAGTTGCTTTTCTAATTTTTCTTAAGTGTTTCTACTCTTTTAAGTTAGTAATGTAAAAGCGTCTGGGAAAATGTTTCTAAGAAACTTTCTGGTTTCGTAGCAGAAGTGGCATCCACTAACATAGGCTTCTTTTGGAACAAATCCTTTTTCAGATGCTAGATTCATCAGCCCCTTCATGCCCTCATCATACAATGCAGCTATAACCCCGTGGTCTTTGTAATCATATTCTCCAACGATTTTTCTAAGAGAAGCTTCCCGCACGTTTCCTATGCTCAGCCCCGGGCATATGGTAACAAACCTGAACTCGTCGACGTCAACTCCCAAAGGAGACTTGAGCGTTCCAC
>CAZDZM010000079.1:0-6183 GCA_964509945.1 uncultured Candidatus Bathyarchaeia archaeon | reverse complement strand
CCATCATCGACAACTTTGCCAAATGAGCGAGAGGCTATAAAGATAATAACCATTTTTGAATTTCCTCCCTGTTAACATGGATCTCTCCCTTCATATAGGCTTTTTAGGCTTTAAAGTTTGAAGCAAGTTTTTCTTCATTATCGTCTGTATCGTTGCGAATCTCGGTTTACTTTTAAATTCGCGTCTGGATTGGGATCCGACGCTGTAGAAATAGCAGTGGATACGGCGCACGTGCAAGATTTGGCAACATGTCCAAAAAAGCAAGTTACTCTATCTTGTAGTCAGAAGGGACTCCCCATTGCTCAACTTTGTCCCTGCTAGCCTTTGATACTTGAAAATGCACCCATATTTTTACGTTATCAAGCATTGTATCTTGAACAAATAACTTTCGATCACCATAGCGAATCGTCTCCAATACCAGAGGCATCTCACTTCGGAAGATAGACTCGCGCCAAGATGCCCTGCCGATAGCAAGACCTCCACTGACATGGCAATATACGTGAATTGAAAGACCATCTCGGTCGTTCTTCCACTCAGCCAAAACTTCGTCCCGCATTAGGCGTGTATACAATCCCGAAATCTGCTTATAATCGTAGTCAGGACCAACTGTTAAGTATAAATCTCCCGTGGCATCTGAGTGGGTAAGAGTATAACGCCGAGGCAGGGCGAGAGTTTCAGGTGAGACTCCTAGCAAGTAACGAACATGCAATTTTTCAGGAATAAGACGACTCAATTCAATCAGCTACCTACTGTTGCGTTGAAAGATCATATTATCTGGTATACACCTGCACACATGAAACACTCTGCATCCGATAACAAAAGCGTGCGCGAACTCTTATAAAATCTGTTAGGAAGGCAGATAGAAAGCCTATTGGATCACCAGTCAAAAACCTAAGTATGAGGCTAATTCGTCTATGAGTGGCGTCCAAACATCTGCCATTCTTAGCGCGTGCGCTACCTGCAATGGATGTATCTGTTAAGTTTATAACCTTGAGCTTAGACTTAGGGCATAACGCACTTATGTGATATTTGAGTAGCCAAAATCTTGTGCGCGCTACTTTGCTAAACTATATAAATTGCACAGACATAATTATACATCGCAAAATGTAGTTGGAGATGCCGAATATGCCCTTTATAGAGGTCCACTATTTAGAAGGAAGAACAGACGAACAGGTGGAGCAGCTGGCACAAGCTATTACGGATGCAGTTACAAAAATCTTTAAGGTAGATAAAGAGAACGTGTGGATCCAATTCATAGAAGTGCCCAAAAAACACTTTGCAAGCGGTGGCGTTCTCAGAAGCAAAAAATAAGAATACATTAAGAAACCATAAGCATTGGCGCAGTGACTTAACCCAAACTTCCATTTTTATTCTAAAACAATATTAAGTACTCGGGTTAAACCCTTAAACTGGTGAAGAAAACCTTGGATGCAAAACTTGAAACGCCCATGATAATTGTCAATTTCAAAGCATACTCTGAAGCTACAGGTCAAAAAGCGGTTGACTTTGCAAAAAAAGCCGAAAAAATAAGCAACGAGAAAAAAGTTTGCATCGGCGTGGCTCCCCAATTTACTGACATATCCGCAGTTGCAAAAGCCGTAAACATACCAGTTTTTGCGCAACATGTGGACCCAATAGAGCCGGGAAGCTATACAGGACATGTGCTCGCGCAATCCGTCAAAGAGGCTGGGGGCATAGGAACATTGATTAATCATTCAGAAAGGCAGCTTAAACTGTCAGACATAACTGAGGTTATTGGAACAATCCGCAAGATTGGTCTTCTTTCTGTTGTATGCGCCAATAATCCAAGCATAAGCGTGGCTGTGGCAACTCTCAAACCAGACATAATAGCTATTGAACCTCCAGAACTTATAGGGACAGGCATCCCAGTTTCTAGGGCGCAACCAGAAGTTGTTACCAATACGATTAAGCTTGTGAGGGAAGTCAACTCCACAGTAACAATTTTGTGTGGCGCCGGTATAAGCCATGGTGAAGATGTCGCAGCAGCTTTGAAGCTTGGCACTCAAGGTGTGTTGGTTGCAAGTGGCATCGTGAAAGCGAAAGATCCATATAGGATTTTGAATGATTTTGCAGAAGCGACAAAACAGTAGGCGGTTGAAAAAACTTGAAGGTTGAACCGGAATGTACAGCATGTATAATTAACAGAGCCGTAGCTGAAGTTCAAGAGGCTACAACAAATCCTGCGCTGCGCTTTAGAACAATGTCGGAGCTTCTAAGGTTACTAACCAAAGAGTTCAAGCCGACAGCGGTTCCGGCAGATTTGGGCACGAAGAGGGACCGTCTAATAAAGAGAATTACAGACAACGATGATCCATGTAAGAGAAGCAAGAAGTTAAGCAACGAGAAAGCCTTGAAGCTTTTGCCATATGCAAGAAAACTCGTCGAAGAAGGCTATGCGCAAGAGGATAGATTTAAGAAAGCATGCTTATGTGCTATCGTTGGCAACACAATGGAATTTGACATTCCAGGCCACAGGTTCACCTTCAACACTTTGAAGAAGAATTTAAGGGAAGCAGGAAAAGATTTGGTCATAGATGACACCAGCAAGATTTACGAGCTAGCTAAAAGGGCTCGCGCTGTTCTCTACTTGACGGACAATGCTGGCGAAATCGTCTTCGACACTCTGCTTGTTGAACAGTTAAAGAACATGGGTTTAAACGTTATAGCCGCTGTTAAGGGCGAACCCATATTCAACGATGCCACGGTGGAGGACGCAGAGTTTTCCGGGATGAACAAGATTGTAGATAAAATAATAACTACAGGGACCGACGCTATTGGCTTAGACATGGAAGAAGTTTCTCAAGATTTTCTTAACGTTTACAATTCTGTTGATTTGGTTTTCGCGAAGGGCATGGGTTACGCTGAAACTTTAACAGAATGCAAGCTGAAAAGGCCTCATGTTTTACTGTTGAGAACCAAGTGCAATCCGGTAGCAAACTATTTCTGTGCGCCGAGGGAGAAGAATATTGCAAAGCTGATGCCTTAGATGGAACTGCCAAATATAAGCATCACGGAAAAGGGGCTGTCCAATTTTGAAGATGCTATCCACCAAGAGTGGCTTATAACTAATGGTTTAGGCGGTTATGCTTCTTCCACTATTTTGGGCATGAACACAAGAAAGTATCATGGGTTACTTGTGGCCGCTATGCGCCCCCCAAGGGACCGTGTAGTTTGCTTAGCTAAACTAGATGAAGAAATAAGTACAGGTAACGGTGCTTATTCACTTGGCGCCAACGAATTTCAGAACGGAATCTTCCCGCAGGGGTTCCGATTCCTAAAAGAATTTTCAATAGCGCCATTTCCAAGATATTTGTACTCCGTAGAGAATGTTGAAGTTGAAAAGACAATTTTTATGCCAAACAAGACAAATGCCACCATAGTCCTCTACAGGATACAAAACAATCATAGTTGCAACGTTAAAGTTAGAATCTTTCCTATCATAAGCTGTAGGCATTATCATTTTGTTGTGGACAGATCAAGTACTCCTTTGGATTTCGTTCAAAAATCGATCGTCAAGGCAGTGGAAACGCAGTCTAACATTCCCAAAGTTGCGTTGATCACCGAGGCGACAAGCGGAAAGTTCCATGAAAAGACGCAGTGGATTGAACGAATTTACTATCGTGAAGAAAGTGCGCGTGGAGAAAGCTGCATTGACAATTATTATCAAATTGGATATTTTGAGACGGAGGCGACGTCGGGCAGGAAGAAGGAATTTGCAGTTGCTACGGTCGCAGATGAAAACGCCGAAACTGCAAGAGAAATTTTGGATAAAACGCACTTTACGATGCATAATTTCGAGGTTCTGTTTAAGCGCGAACTACAGCGGCATCGAAGTTTCTTGACCAAATTTTACGATTCACACCCGGAAATTCCTGTTTCTGACTGGCTGAGTTGGATTCTTCTGTCAACAAATAATTTTATAGTTGATGGTGCTGGCCGAAAGAAATCTGTGATGGCTGGCTACTTTTGGTTTGAAGCTTGGGGGAGGGATACTTTCATTTCTCTTCCTGGCTTAATGCTTGTAAATGGACGCTTTGAAGATGCAAAGAAAGTTTTTTTGGATTTTGAAGAGCGCTGCGAGCATGGTTTAATTCCAAACTTCATTCAAGACAAGTCGGGAGAACCATCCTATAACACTGTTGACGCCTCGCTGTGGTTTGCTAATGCCGTTTTACAGTATTTGAAATACACTGGTGACTTCGAATTTGTTCAAAAGAGACTTTGGGAAACCTTGAAATCAATTGTCGAGAATTATGAAAAAGGCACAGCATACAAAATCCGCGCGGATGAGGATGGCTTGCTTGCCCACGGTCCCCGACTCACTTGGATGGATGCAGAGGTTGACGGCAAAGCGATAACGCCGAGGGATGGGAAGGCCGTAGATATTCAGGCTTTGTGGTATAATGCGTTAAAGACTATGCAGCTTTTAGCGCATAGATTTGAGGAGAAAAGTCAGGCGGAGAAATATGAGGAAATGGCTGAAACGGTTAGGAGAAGTTTTGTTGCGAAGTTCTGGAATGCGGAAAGGAGTTGCCTGTTTGATGTTGTAAGCGAATATAGTAAGGATGCATCTTTGAGACCTAATCAGATTATTGCAATTGCCTTGGACTTCACCATGCTTGACAAAGAAAAAAGCAAAAAAATAGTTGATGCGGTGCATCGTGAACTTTTTACCCCTTTTGGTCTAAGAACTCTCGCGAGAAGTGACCCAAGATACCATGGAGTCTATATGGGAGATCGGCGAAGCAGAGACGCAGCATATCACAATGGCACGGTGTGGGCTTGGCTACAGGGGCCTTTCATAACGGCTTTTCTGAAAACCAAAAGTTATGTCGATTATGGGTTGGAGTATGCCTTGAAGAATTTTATTATGCCGTTGTTTAGTGAACAAATTTTTAAGGCAGGGCTTGGAAACATAAGCGAGATTTTTGATGGAGATCTGCCGCACTTGCCTAGGGGCTGTATTGCTCAAGCTTGGAGTGTTGCTGAACCGCTGAGAGCCTATGTGGAAGATATAATGCGAATTAGGCCAAAGTGTGAAAAAGAAGTGTTGCAAGGTTTAAAATGAAATTACTTTTCTCATGTCTTCTGCGGCAGCTTCTGGCGTAACAGCGTTTATGTACATTCCTGTGCTTTTTTCGAATCCGGCCCAGATAGCCAATTTTGGGTAAATTTCCAAGTGCCAGTGATAGCAATTATTCGCATCTTTGTCTATGGCCATGTGAAAACCATAATTATATGGCGGGTCATTGACTAGCTGCTTCAGCCCTCTAAGGCAAGTTTTCAGTGTTTCAGCAAAGCTTCCCTTTTCCTTTTGCGATAAGCTGAGCAGCGTAGCGGCATGTTTTTTTGGGATTATCCAAAATTCCATAGGATTGACACTTGCGTAAGGCGCGAAAGCTGCAAACTGCGAGTTTTCCAGAACAAGTCTCGGACCTTTCAGCTCTTTTTCCATGATTTCACAGAAAATACACTTCTGCTTTTGGTTCCAGAATTTTCTGCTGGCCTTAAGCTCTTCGTTCACAGTTTTCGGGATAAAAGGGGTTGCTATTATTTGACTGTGAGCATGCGAAAGCGAAGCCCCAGCTTCTAGGCCGTGATTTCGGAAAATTGAAACATATTTCACGTAGGGTTTCGCTGAAAATTCACGAAGCCTATCGATATAAGCGTTAATGACGTGTATCAACTGTGGGATTTCCGCGTCTGCTGGAGTCCTGTCGTGAACTGGCGACTCGACAAGAACTTCATGATGCCCGACAGCCAAAGACAAATTGTTGTTTTGCATTATTTGATTCAGTCGGATCTTCCCTTCTGGCGGAGTGAAAGCTGGATAAAGGTTTGAGACGCAGCGAATAAGCCAATTTTTGTGGCGGAAACCATCTCTGTCCTTGTCTTTGCTAATTCTTTCACCCCGCTTTAGATAAACCAGAATTGCTGGCGGCGTCATATGCTCATTTCCAGGACAAAGGGGGCAAACAGCAGCTTTTGCTTTCTCCCGTTCTGGTTTGGCAAAATCTGTAGGTCTGCGGCTGCGTTCCGTTGCAATGACAACCCAACGATCTAGCAAATAATCCTTACGAACTTCGTTAAACGGCATGACTAAACTTCCAACACTCTAAGAATAACGTGCAAGACATTTTAGCGTTTCCAAAAATAAAGCAT
>CAZDZM010000078.1:0-6203 GCA_964509945.1 uncultured Candidatus Bathyarchaeia archaeon | reverse complement strand
ACTGGATAATACTTCTTCAACTTCCTTGAGGAAGACAAAAATGATGGCCTAAAGTTGGACAAAGACCTTATTAAAAGCGATGTTTCCAGAAATCTCAGATAATTCGAAATCGTGATCTTGCTTTCCCCCCAAGTCCGTGACAGAGAATTAATGTTGATTATGCTGCCAGGCGCAGAAAGAACAAGTCTAACGAGCTTGTCCATCAATGCCATGTCCCTAGTCTTAAATATTAACGGAACATCTCGAAGAGCAACCCTGTCAATAACAGAGTTCTTAATATACTCGGCCATCCTCACTTCATTATCCCAATCAACAATCTCTGGAAACCCAGACTTTCTCAAATAATCATAGAAATATGCCTCTATCCTTCTTGAAAAAATCTCCAACCTGTCGGCTTTAACGCCTTTCAACTCCAAGAACTCAGAAAACGTCAAAGGCTTCAATTTGAGGAAGAAGAATCTTCCAGCCAGCTTCTCGATAGCTTGTTTTGAGAGCAACAGCGAAGAAGAACCAGAAACAAAAAATTTCAGATTCGGATACAAATCATAAAACTGTTTAAGAACAGAGGGCCAATTCTCAACGTACTGGACTTCATCAAAAAAAACGAAGGCTCTATCCACTTCGTCGAAGGGTTTCATCAAAACCTTCTTCTCATAAAACTCCAAAACTTCCTTAGGGCTAACCAAAGATTCTTCAAAGGAAAAGTAAAGAATCTTGCTTGGAGCAACGGTCTCCAAAAGACTCTGAATGGTCTGGTACAAAAGCGTTGTCTTACCCACTCTTCTAGATCCAGTGACTAAAAGAATTTGCCGCTCTGGCAAACTCTCCATAATCCTTGAGAACGCGTACCTTCGGAATGGTAAAGCGAGTTCTTTTCTGACCTTTCCCGTGAACCACCATTCATTAAATCTTTCTACATCTTCATTTAGCATATTGGTATAGTGTAATTTACCTATATTTAAAATTTAGGTATACTACGATAGACCAAAGTGATAATTACTTAGCCACGCACGCAAAACACACGCCCTAAAGAGATATACTGATTTAACTGTCAATTCACTTGATTTTCAACGTGTTTTAACGTAGCGTGAACATTGGACATTATGCTTCTTTCTCTAAAAGTTCGTCAGCTTTCCCTTCCAGTTCATACCATTGAGGCAGTTTCCCAGCCATCTTTATTTGTATCTCTTTTAGGCTTGGCGCCTTTCTCATTAGGATTAGTCCAGTTTCTCTAACAGTGATTTCAACATAGTCACCTTCTTCAATTTCCGCTTTTTTTCTCTCTTTGGATGGTATGACTACTGTTCCTCGTTTTCCTACCTTGGCTAATGTCATGGTTTTCACGCACCTGTTTGTGCACTTATTTTGAACGTTTATTGCCCGATAATCTTATAATTGTCTGAAATATATTAGCCTATCGGAGGTTTAACTAAATGCCTGTTTTAGAAACGGATTTCCTCAAGGCTTTGATTGATCCGCAAGATAGGCTTCACAACAAGGCAGTTAAAGCGTTAAAGAAAATGGAAGAAGGGCAGTGGTATGTAGCTTCGTCGGCTTTCTTGGAGCTTGACTTACTTTTGAAGAAGGGCGGTGTGTCGTTAGAAGACCGTATTGACGTTTTTGAGTCATTGAGGCCTCACATACCACTCAACATCGTTTGTACGTTAAGTCACCAAACACTTGTCAACGCAGCATGCTTACAGAAAGCCTATGGTTTTTCAAATTTCTACTTTGACTCACTCCACTTAGGAACCGCCATGGAGCATGACCATCAAATTATGAGCAGCGACAAGAGCTTTGAAAACATAAAGGAAGTGAAGAGAATTCCGCTGTAAAAACTGTGAAGAGGAGACTCAGTGCAGCGTGCGCTATAGAAGGAGAGATAGGAGGTATAAGCAATTCAGAAAGTTGAAAGCCTCTTAGACTTAGACATCAGAGAGGTCCTAAAGAGATTAGAAAAGAAGTATAGGATAAAGTTGCCTAGGAAAGTTATCACAATAGATTATGGAGACGACTTCGGAGACCTATTCATAAGATTCAAACATGCAAAAACAACGCCTGGAGAACCAACCAAAGATGGACAAGCAATCATACACTACGACGAAAAGGGGGAGATGGCGGCGATAGAAATCCTAAACATAACCTCAATCTGAACACTTAAAATATGCACTCTGAAGATTTTAAAAAAATTGAGGATGCAAGCGCTTTACCTTTTTTCAAAGGTTCTTTGGCGATGATCAATGGAAATGGTCTGTTTGGTTCTATTGTGGAAGAAAGATAAGGTTTTCTGGTGGTAGTATCTTGTCTATTTGGTTAGCGCGCGCGACCCACCAACATGCGTCTAAGTTGTTGCCGAGGTCCGAACGGCAAGGTCCCTACAGTTTTCACGCGCGCTATTAATAACAAAATTGTAAGGCCCGAATGAACATTTAAATTCTTTCATTGCTGCTGAAATGTTTGTGAGAAGAATCTTGCTCTTGGCAAAAAGCCCTAGTTTAGTTTATTGGTTTGGAGACAATTTGTACTTGAACATAACTAATCGCTGCTCCAACAATTGCTATTTCTGCATAACAAAATTTAAGGAAGGTGTTGGCGGCTTTAATCTTAGACTGTTAACGGAGCCTTCCGTCGATGAAGTGATAAAAGAGCTTCAGAATATTATAAACAAGAGAAGTTGGAAAGAAATTGTTTTCTGCGGCTTTGGTGAGCCTTTAGAAAGATTGGACTGTGTTTTGGAGATCAGTAGATGGATAAAGAAGTATTATGGAAAAATTGTCAGCATTCGAGTGGACACTAACGGTCAGGGACTTCTGCTTGATAAGGGTCCAGAAGTTCTTAAAGAGTTGAAAGAGGCGGGCGTAAACAAAATAAGTGTGAGCCTGAACGCCCATGACAAAGAAGCCTATATGCAGATTTGCAGACCAGCATTTACCAACGCATTTGAGAGCATCTTGGAATTTATTGAAAAAGCCAAGGAAAATTTCGCCGTAGAAATAACTGCTGTAGCCATTCCCGAAGCTGACATTTCAAAAATCAAAGATATTGCCCAGAAAATGGAAGTAAAATTTAGAGTGAGAGAATGTATTCCCTGCTCATGGTGAGGAATGCAGCTTCGCAGCAAGAAGGAGTCACTAGTAATGGTATGACTCGGATTCCAATCTAGTCCTTAAGCTTAAAAACCAATCAATAATCTATTATAATCATTTACCATTTACTAGCTCAATGCGCCGACTTGAGACGCCCTTGTGTGAAGGTTAGAAATTGGCAACGCAACAGAAGACTTTTGAGAAGCTTTTACTCGAATCCATAGACAAAGCCTTAGACTCTCTGGGAGAATCAGCAAGGCAATCAATCTATTTTCACCTTCAAAGCAAATTCAAGATCACAAAACAAGACATCCCACAGCACCTCGAAGACTTTGAAAACGGCCTTGAAAAAATCTTTGGTTTAGGCGCGCAGTTCCTAGAAATCTTAATCATGAAAGACCTATACACAAAGATTGGACATCCCCTTGAATGGAAAGAAGGACACCCACTCGAATTCGTTGAATATGTCAAAACAGCCAAACAAAGTTTCTTAGAAGGAAGTAAAGAATGCCAATAAAATCCCTACTTCTGAAACAGAAGCGCAAGCAAAAGTGAAGACAATAATTCTAGGGTGGCTTTGATGTCATCACCCATAAAAAATGCTGGGAAAAGTGTCTTTTGGACGCTATGTGTAATGGGCCTATTCGCAATACTTAGCTCCACAATGTCTAAAAATCCCGTCTTGAAACCCTTCGCATCAAGCCTCGGCACTCCTGCAGAGTGGACAGGTTTCGTTGCTTCCGCTTCAACCATTCCCGGAATTCTGGTAAGTTTACCTGCGGCTTCGCTTTCAGACATTTTTGGCAGAAAAAGATTCCTGCTCATAGCAGGATTTGTCTTTGCTTCTGCCCCTTTCCTCTATCTCCTAATAACAGTTTGGTGGCAGCTCATCCTTGTCAGGTTTTACCATGGATTTGCAACTGCAGTTTTTGTTCCGGTGGCCGAAGCCTCAATAGCTGAGCTTTCTCCATCCAAAAGGGGAGAACGCATATCCTTTTTCTCGTCAGCAACCTATGTCGGAAGAGTCATTGCACCTTTTCTGGGCGGATACATACTTTTTGCCACTGCCGCCAATTTTCACATTCTCTATTTGGCTGTCGCTGTAGCAGGAATAACCGCTTTGATCACGGCTTTTCCTTTCCTGATGAAGGACGAAAAGGCGCAGGCAGATAAGAAAGGAGAGGCCAAAGGAATTTTTAAACGGCTTTACCAAGGATGGGGAACCGTTGCCAAGAACCCGGCTGTTTTAGCAGTGTGCTTAACTCAGGCGTGCGTATATTATGCCTACGGAGCCGTGGAATACTATTTAGCAGGCTATTTAAAGGAGAGCATAAGCTTTGATTTTCTCCTGACTGGAATCATTACTGGAAGCCTTGTAGGAATTCCAATCTTGATTAAACCTTACATGGGCAGGGTTTCTGACAGAATTGGGAGGCGTATTCCGATTATTGCCGGGTTGGTGTTAAGCGGTCTTCCTCTGCTGGCGATTCCTTTCTTCGCTGAATTTTGGGTTCTTCTTCTGCTTTCAGTGGCTTACGGCCTTGGCTTTGCAGCGGTCACGGCTGCCACCCCGGCATTGGTCAGCGAGCTTGTGTCAAAAGAGCTTATTGGGACTTCCATAGGCTTTGCGGACACGCTTATGGATGTTGGACAAACAATTGGACCTATAATTAGCGGTTTCATCTACGCTGCGGGCCTGCAATATTCTGGGCTGTTTCTTTCACTTGCGCTGGTGTTGCTAGCTTCATGCCTAATATTTGTTATCTCAGGCGTCGCTAAGGCAAATCTAGACATAAGAGGATAAGCGCTCCTTTAGGATTCGTCGTTACCATTCTTCTTTTTATTTCGAAAATTTTAAGCTCTGCTGTTTTTTCCAGAAATTAAGGCTTTTCCCAAAAAGCGCTTCTTTTTGCATTTTTCAATTACTGCGATTCTGTGTACTCTAAACATGTTTTCCAGAAGTGTTCAGCAGGCTATTTCAAGATTAATGTGGAAAGAGTTTAAATAACAAAACTCTATATGTAGCGTTTACTCCAGCTCATAACCACTATTGAAAGACTAAAACAAACGAAAGTGATGCCATGAAGTGCCCATATTGCGGGTCCGATAATTTCAAAACTCTTGAGACTAGGGATTCGCCTGACAACACCATTCGCCGACGCAAAGAATGCGTGAACTGTGGAAAACGGTTCACTACCTACGAGTATGTTGAAACTGTGGAGCTTATGGTACGGAAAAAAGACGGAAGGCTGGAACGTTTCGACCCGAACAAACTTGTGCGGGGTCTCCAGAAGGCTTGCGAGAAAAGACCCGTAACCATGGACCAAATCCACCAGTTGGCAGACCGCGTGAGACAGGATTTGATGCTGGGCGGCAAGGAAGAGGTTACTTCGCAAGAGATTGGAGATCTCGTTATGAAATATTTGGAGAAACTTGACCGAGTGGCTTACATAAGGTTTGCCTCTGTCTATAAACGGTTTGAAGAACCTGAAGATTTTCAAAAACTGCTTAAAGAGGTTAAAACATGAAGTTTGTTAGAAAACGTGATGGTAGATTAGAACCCTTTGATCAGGAACGCATAACGAAAGCTATTTGGAAGGCCGCCAAGGCTGTTGGCGGAAAAGACCGTGAACAGGCAAAGAGAATAAGCGATCAGGTTGTGGCTGAGCTTAACAAGCGGTTCGGAGAAGATGGCGTTCCAACAGTTGAGGAGATCCAAGATATTGTTGAAAAGATGGTCATAGAGAACGGCCATGCGCGAACAGCTAAGGCTTACATCCTCTATCGGAAGCAACACCAAGACATGCGGGAGTTAGCCGCCCTTCTAAGCTCCGCAGACTTGGTGGATCAATACTTGGAAATTGAAGACTGGAGGGTTAGAGAAAACTCGAACATGAGCTATTCCCTGCAGGGCCTAAACAATTACCTCTCATCCACGGTAATAGCCAAATACTGGATCACACGGATTTATCCGCCCAACATTTCTGAAGCCCATTTCTCAGGAGACATACACATTCACAACCTAGGCGTTCTGGGACCCTACTGCGTCGGCTGGGACCTTAGGGATCTATTGCTTTCAGGATTTGGCGGTGTCTCAGGGAAAATTGAAAGCAAACC
>CAZDZM010000077.1:0-6358 GCA_964509945.1 uncultured Candidatus Bathyarchaeia archaeon | reverse complement strand
ATGTTGTGGAAAGAGATGGAGAACTCAATTGTTTATTTGATGCAAATACTTTATTGACTTTACAATTAGCAGCTTCATCGATTCTAAAGAAAAGAAGTTGTGAAGTCTCGAATTGAATATTTCCGTAACAGCTATTAAATGTCAAAAAGAGATAATTACGATTGATAATTGGAGGGTGAAATTTTGGCACACAAACTTCATTCAACAGCGCAGATGATAAAAGACGTGAGAATGGTAATTGATAATGGCAGATCCCACAGCGTATGCACTGATCTCCCGATTGACGAAGGGACAGATCTCGGTCCAACAGCACTGGAACTCTGCCTAATGAGCTTCACGGGCTGCTACGCCACCATATTCGCTTTAACAGCCAAAAAAATGCGAATCACCTTAAAAGATTTGGAAGTTAACGTTGAAGCCATCAAAACTGATGAAGCAGGAACAATAATAGAAGCAAACCTTGACATCACAGTGAAGACAGACGCACCCGAAGACAGAATCCAAAGAATCCACGGATTAACAGTGAATTGTCCTGTAGGGAAAATCTTTACCAAGGCAGGAATTGAAACAAGCTATAACTTGCAAATAAGAAGAGAATAACCTCCTTTTTTCCTCTGTTCTGCCATATCTGCGTGCCTTGCAAGTTTAACTTGGAAATGGGCAAGTTTGAGTTGGACAGCCACCCGCATATTCTGATTCTGCCGAGACAAATTTACCCTCTTGAGTTTTTATCTCTCCTATGTAAAGAACCTGTTCTGACCTACTTCCGTATCTGAAGACTGTTACTCCCTTACATTTTAGTTTCCAAGCCAACTCGTAAGTTTTCCTGACATCATTAACGCTTGCGTTGGTTGGCAAATTGACAGTTTTTGAAACAGCATTGTCTGTGTACTTTTGAAAAGCTGCCTGCATTCTCACGTGCCATTCAGGTTCGATGTCTAAGGCTGTGACAAAAAGTTTCTTGACATCCTCTGGAACTCCGTCGACTTTTTGAACAGAGCCTGTTCTCGCTATTTCTTCCAAAATTTTAGCACTGTAAAATCTCTTTTCCTTCGCCATTAGCTCAAAGAGTGGAGTAGTTTCAAAAAGTCTTGTTCCGCTCAAAACGTTTCTTATGAAAGATATTGCGAAAATCGGCTCGATTCCAGAGGAACAGCCTGCTATTATGCTTATGCTTCCCGTCGGCGCTATGGTCGTAACCGTCGCGTTTCGCATGGCACTATATTTGTCTTTCCAAACACTTTTTTCGAAGTTGGAAAATGAGCCCCTCTCCTCGCCGATCTCAATAGATTTTCTACGAGCTTCTTCTTCAATGAAACGCATTAGCTCTTCAGCTAACTTCAAAGCATCTTCAGAGTTGTAGGGAACGCCAAGTTTTATGAGCATGTCTGCAAAGCCCATTACACCTAAACCTATTTTTCTATTGGCCTTCGTTATCGTTTCAATTTCTTTCAAAGGATACCTGTTCACGTCCACAACATTGTCGAGAAAATGAACAGCTTGTCTAACAGTCTCCCTCAGCCTTTCCCAATTCATTTCGCCATCATCAACCACTCTGGAAAGATTTATCGATCCCAGATTACAAGACTCATAAGGAAGCAACGGCTGCTCTCCGCAGGGGTTTGTAGATTCTATCTTTCCCACTTCTGGGGTTGGATTGTGTCTATTAATTTCGTCGATAAAGATAACGCCTGGATCACCACTTGCCCATGCGGATCTTGCAATCAGGTTCCAGACGTCTGTGGCTTCAAGTTTTCTTACTTTTTCTTTATTTCTGGGATTAATTAGCCAGTATTCACCATCTTCTTCCAAGGTTTTCAGAAAGTCGTCTGTTACCGCGATTGAAATATTGAAATTTGAAAGGAATCCTGACTTACGTTTAGAAGTTATAAATTCTATGACGTCTGGATGATCAACTCTTAAAATTCCCATCATGGCCCCTCTTCTTTTTCCTCCCGCTTTTATGACCTCAGTGGCTGTGTCAAAAATTCGCATGAAGCTTACCGGACCTGAAGCTACACCTTTGGTTGACCCGACGATGTCTCCATTTGGCCGCAGCTTTGAAAAATCAAAGCCTACTCCTCCTCCGGTCTGCTCAATCAAAGCCATATTTTTCACGGTCGTGAAAATGCTTTCCAAAGAATCTTCAACAGGCAAAACAAAGCAGGCGGACAGCTGACCTATGTCTGTTCCCGCATTGAAAAGAGTCGGAGTATTAGGAACAAACTCAAGTCTTGCCATCATACCATAAAAGATTTTTTCGCTTTTTACTGGGTCTTCACCGAAGGTTTCGTCAGCCTTTGCCACTGTTTTTGCAACACGTGCGAACAGTTGCGTTGGAGTTTCTATGATTTTTTCTGTTTCATCTTTCAAAAGGTATCTTTTCTTTAAAACTTCCAAAGCGTTAACCGTTAATTTTGGCTCAACTATCCCAAGTTTTTCTTTTAATTCTCTTAATTCCTCTTTCTTTTTCCTATAAGCTTGATATTCTTCTGCAACTTTTTCATATCCACTTCGCGTTAAAACCTCTACAATTAGGTCTTGAGCATCTTCCACCGAAGGAATTTTATCTTTAAACCGTCCCCCTAGAAGTTCAACTACCTCTCTAGTTATGCCTTCCGCCCTTTCTCCGTCTTTAAGCTCAACGGCAACGAAAGCCTTGTGAATCGCGCTTTTGATTCTGCTAGAATCAAAATCAACAATTCTTCCGTCTCTCTTCTTTAGTTTGGTTATCGCCATGATTACCAACTAAATTTTCTTCTGATACGATATAAAGGTTTCAAATCCGAATACGAAAACATGAAAGCTAGCGACTGAAGTTCAAGTTGGCCAACTGCTACGCCTTTTTGACAAACTGATCTTTGGCAGCGCTACATACAGGGCAAACCCAATCTTCAGGCAATGCTTCGAAGGGTGTCCCAATTTTTATATCGTGCTCTGGATCGCCTACTTCTGGATCGTATATGTAACCACAAACAGTACATTCCCACTTTTCCAATTTTTCACCACTCAAACGATAGTATTTGTCATGTTTAAATGATTGGAAAAAGGAAGCATATGCAAATTTGGTTATACTGTGGCTCGGAGTTTTTTGATGAGTTCCTGCTTCATCTTTTCGTTTTCTTGAATTTCTTTTCTAGCTTTTCTCCAATCGGCAGAACAACGTCCATAGCTAGACTGCTCGCCAATGTATTTGTGGATTACTTCGTCTACTTTCTCCTTATTCTTGTCTGTAACTTCTAACCGTGCTTCTTTTAGAATGCCATTAAACCATTTCCAACAGCCCATCGTAATCACCTATTCACTTCTCTATACTGCGGTATAATATAACGCTTATCGAAGCCGCGGTTTATTCAACCGTAGTTTTCTTTTCTTTCTGCTGATATCGTTCAGCGCATTTTTTGCAGCAAAAGACATATTCTTTGTCATCAATCACAGTGTGATAGGCTGCTAGTTGGCATGCTTCTAGCGGGATTCTCGTCTGGCAGAATTCGCATCGAATAAATTCTTTTTTCACTTTTTCTCTCCCTTCTTTTTTTCGTGATAATCTTCAATCGCGGCTCTTAGGGCGTCTGCGGCCAGGTTAGAGCAATGCATCTTAACCGGCGGCAACCCCTCTAGGGCCTCAGCTACATCTTTACGCGTGATTTTTATGGCTTCTTCTAATGTTTTTCCTTTAGCTAATTCTGTTATCATGCTGCTTGTGGCTATGGCTGCACCGCAGCCGAAGGTTTTGAATTTAATGTCTTCTAGGCGATTTTCTTTTACTTTAATGTAGATCGTCATCATATCTCCGCATACTGGGTTCCCAACGGTGCCTACGCCGTCAGCGCCTTCGATTTCGCCCATGTTGTGCGGGTTCCTGAAATGTTCCATAACTTTCTGGCTATACATTACTCTGTCAACTCCTTAGGTGTTAAAGGTGACATAGCTCTTAACCTTTTAACGATTCCTGGCATTACATTTATTACGTAATTGATGTCTTCCTCGGTGTTTTGTTTGCCCAAAGTGAATAACAGAGAGCCATGGGCTTCTTCGTGTTTTAGCCCTGTGGCCAATAACACGTGTGAGGGCTCCAACGTTTTTGTAGTACACGCGGAGCCTGAGGACGCTGCCACGCCCATCATGTCTAAGCTTAGCAGCATTGCTTCGCCTTCGATGAAGTTGAATCTGACTGCGGCATTGTCAGGCAGCCGCTTGTTAGGGTGCCCATTCAAAAAGGAATACGGTGTGGAGTCAAGCAGACCTCTGATGAGTCTATCTCTAAGTCTGATTTGGCGTTCGCCTTCGGGCTGCATTTCCGTCTTTGCCAATTCTGCTGCTTTTCCAAAACCTACTATGCCGGGAAGGTTTTCTGTTCCGGATCTTAAGCCTCTTTCTTGGCCTCCACCATGGATCAATGGTTCCATGCGGGTCCCCTCTTTTATGTAAAGGGCACCTATTCCTTTCGGCCCGTACATGTCATTAGAAGAAAGTGTAAGCAAGTCTATGCCTTCTCTTCTTACATCTACTGGAACTTGCCCATTGGCGACAGTGGCATCCACATGCAAGGAAGCATTTTTCTTGTGCACAATTTCACTTATTTCTTTTATTGGTTGAATTGTTCCGATTTCTCCATTTGCATACATTATGGAAACAATGGTCGTTTTTTCAGTTAATTCGTTCTCTAAACTTTCAAGCTTTACAATGCCATACTTGTCAACAGGAATAAACGTGACCTCAAAACCCTTAGTTTTAAGGAATTTAAAAGCGTTAATAACTGACATATGCTCTATGCTTGAAGTTATCGCGTGCTTTCCGCGGTCTATGTTGCGGTTAGCCACGCCTTTAATGGCCATATTATTGCTTTCAGTTGCGCCTGAAGTGAAAATTACCGATTCCTTCTTTTCAGCGTTAATCAAATCTGCAATTATAGCCCTCGCTTCTTCCATTGCCTTCCGGGGTTCTTGGCCAAAAGAATGCAGAGAAGCGGGGTTGCCATAGGCCACTTTCATGTATGGCAGCATAGCATCTATTACGCGAGGGTCGATGGGTTTGCCTGCTGTATGATCCAGATAGATCCGCTTAGTTGTCGACATCACTTATTGCCTCAACATCTTTTTTTCTTTCAGTCATCTTCTTCGCATGATTATCTAACTTTTTTGATTAAAATCCGAACGGAATTTCCTTCTTTGAGTACTCCCACTATTTCTTGCTCCAAATTTTTAACAAGACTCCGTATGTCTTCTTCTGCCGCCGGGTCGTCCGCCATGACCTCAAGAATTTCACCGACTTTCATTTCGTCCAATTCCATTCTTGTTTTGAAAACAGGTTCGGGACAATATAGCCCTAAACAGTCCAGGACTTTGTCTGGTTTAACGTTCATAAAACTCCCCTAAAAGCAAAAAAGCGTTATGGTGAGGGATAAACTTTGCTTAAAGGAAAAGCCAATAACAATATTATTTTTAATTCTTTGTGTTCAGTCTGCATGATTACACAGATAAAGCCAAAACCATAAAAAGAGCCTTGAATTGGGAGACCGCATTTCCATACAATCTTTTACAAGTAAGAGCGGCCTGCAAACCGAGATAATCTTCCCCCATATAAAAGGCCAGCTGCTCACTACGCTGCCATTGGAAAAATGTGGAGTTAACGCCGATCCTTGAAAACATGAAATGAACCTGCAGAGCAACGGTATTTAAACTTTAGGACAAAGTATAAAATGCTCTGAAACAAGTAGTTTTTGGAGGAGGAAAATATGGAACCCAATAAGTTTTATGTTCTGCCGCAATTGTCCTTCGACTACAAAGATTTGATACCGTACATGTCTGAAGAACAGTTGAAGATACACCATACAAAGCATCATCAAGCCTATGTAAGCGGTGCCAACGCGATACTTCAGAAACTGGAAAAAGCAAGAAAGGAAAACACTGATTTGGACATTAAGTCGACTTTGAAAGAGTTGTCGTTCAACATAGGCGGGCACATTCTGCATTCCCTGTTCTGGGGAAACTTAAATCCGCCAAAAAAGGAAAGTGAAAAGCCCAGTGGAACCCTAGGCGATGCCATACAAAAAGAATTTGGAAGTTTTGATAGATTCAAGAAAGAATTTTCACAGGCCGCTGTTAGCGTGGAAGGTTCTGGATGGGCTGCGCTATCTTGGTGCAGACAAATCGGTAGGCCTATAATAATGCAGATAGAAAAGCACAACACTAACGTTTATCCAACGTTTCGAATTCTAATGATTCTCGACGTTTTTGAGCATGCATACTACATTGATTATAAGAATGAAAGAGCCAGATTTGTCGAGGCCTTCTGGAACATCGTCAACTGGGATTCAGTGAATAGGAGACTTGAAGAAATACTGAAATAATGCCTA
>CAZDZM010000076.1:0-6448 GCA_964509945.1 uncultured Candidatus Bathyarchaeia archaeon | reverse complement strand
CGGCGACAACCCGGTCTTCAGCCGGGCGCTCTCCCAGGCTGAGCTACCTCGGCAAACTACCAATTCAAAAGTGAAACAATGCGTTTTAAAGTTTTCTGAATCGGTGTCCAATGAAGGCGGTATAAATTCTTTTTTGCGCTGGCAGCGGAAAGGCAAGAAAAAGCAACGCAAAATTTCGTTAGTTAGGGAAGGCTCGATTTGGCTGTTTTGAATTTGGGAGATGAAGGACATTGAGCTTGAAGGTTAGGGACCTAAAAGCGCTATATAATGTGTTAGAAAATATCCTATTAAGGCGCTGATTAGGAAACACAAAAACATTAGAAACCGTTCAAAGTTCTGTCTCTCGTCAAAGTCCTCGTTTTCCTTTAATCTTTTCAATCATAACACCTTTGCATTATTCGTTCTAGATTTTTGGGGAAAGGTTTTATGAAGAGGAAGTAAGTATTTGAAATTCGGAAACAAACGCACATGATAAAAAGATGCAAATTGGAAAGACGACTGATAATCGGGCCCGTAGTCTAGCTGGTTAGGACGTCGCCCTCACGCGGCGCTTATGCCGGAGGAAGCGGCGAAGGTCCCCGGTTCAAATCCGGGCGGGCCCATTAGCCGTGGAAAGATAGACAAAGGGTGCTTGTTTTTGTTTTGTGTCTTTTTGTTGAACGTGGGCATGAAAAGATTTATTAAATATTAATATTTAATATTTGATACAGTCGTCTCCGGAGGCAAATTAATGGAAAAAAGTGTAAGTCCCTTACGATCGGCTGATGAGCAGGATTTCGGGGAAAGTCAAGAATTTTTAAGGTGCGAAGAATGCGGAGAAGAATTTCAGAAACCAGTTTTGGCAACAGTTTCTTCTGGGCTAATTGCCAAAGAATATTATGCATGCCCCCGTTGTCTTTCAAAAGTGAATGATGCTGAAAATAGTGAAAACAAAGAAGAGGAGAAAAAGCCAGAAAATAAGGAGGATTTGAATATCATGGATAAATCTGAAGAGGATATAAGCTGCGGTCACGAATTGGGCTATTTGAAAAAGCGTCCGAAAGGCATGCCGATCCCTGAAGAGTGCTTAGTGTGCGATAAAATGATTGAGTGCCTAGCTTATTAGCCTACGTTTTTTGCAATTGACTTTTGGATTTAGACAATGAATCTAAAATTAAAATATCTCTCAAGGAATCTTTTAATGGGTTAGGATTTGCTTCCGATTAAGGATATAAACCGTTCCTTGACTGTCCCACACGTTACCCGTATGCTGATAATAATTAACGTAACCATTTTTTTAGTTATTTTTCTTTCCGGTTATGGCCTAATCGAGAGTAAATTTATGGCGGGTCTAGGTGAGAATCTTGCAATGTATCCATATTATATTCTCCGCGGTGGAAAACTCCACACACTTTTGACTTCAATGTTTGTTCACGCTGACTGGTTCCATCTCTTTGGTAACATGCTTTTTCTTTATGTTTTTGGCGATAACGTTGAAGACATCTTTGGGCATGTAAAGTATCTGATTTTCTACATGATTTGTGGGTTAGCAGCCAGCTTTGTATACATTATGAGCTTGCAAAGTTTCAGCCATGTTGAAAGCGTTGTCGGAGCTTCTGGGGCAATTTCCGGAGTATTAGGCGCTTATTTAGTGCTCTTTCCTAGGGCCAAGGTTTTAACGATTGTCTTCTATGGCTGGGTAATTCTGGTGCCTCTTCCAGCGGTGATTTTCTTAGGCTTCTGGTTTTTAATGCAGTGGCTTTATGTGTTTTTCGCGTTGGAAAGCAATGTCGCTTGGTGGGCGCATATAGGTGGTTTTGTCGTTGGAATGGTTCTTGCCCTAGTTTTCGGTTTGAAAAGGAAGAAGGCGAGGGAAGCGCGTTTACGCCGATAAGTGGACATGGGTAAGTTGAGGGGTCTGTCCGTCATGAATTCTTCATCTTCACCCAATCAGACTGGGACGGCGACATCATCCCCCAAGAAGAAAATGCTGAACGATAAGATAAGCTTTCCAGAAGAGGCTAAAGTTTTGATTTCTTACGGAGGGCTTTTATGGTGCCTGAAACGGTTAGGACGTGTACCGCTGCTGATTTATCCCCGATTTTTGTCATTGACGCTAAAGCTGTTCTTACCATGTTAATAGAAGCATTTGAAGTGCGCAGAACAGCCAATTTCTTCGCCGCATCGCACTCGATGAGACTTATCCCTGCAAGACTTGCACCATATTCCCCGTAAAGCTTCAAGATTGCGCCCCATATAGCGTTCATAAGCTCCTTTGAATCAACTGCTCCGTCAAGCTCTAATCCCAAGGCTAAGTATCGACGTTTAGTCCTTTTCAACAGTCTTTCCCTTCCCGAATTACACGTATTCCAGGAGCAACAAACTTGGGACCAAGTTTTTCTCTGTTCCTCTTGACAATTTTCAAAGGATTTGCTGAAACTGTTTCCACAGCGACAACCTCATCTAAACCAAAAAGGGAAGCTAGGGCAGCTAACTCCCTTGGTCTTCGCATGAGCATGTCTTCTGAGACCCCGCTTGATATAATAATTGGAACATGGAACTCCCGAGCGATTGCAGTTTCCCTCCGCAAGGCGGATAATAGCCTAATCCGTGCTACCCCCTCCAAGGTAAGCAGAAATTTCATGTCTACTTCCAAGGAAGCTAGACTGTTTGACGCGAGCTCGGCTTCTGCTCTATCAAAAAATCTTCTACGGAAATCAAAGGTGGAAAAATTTAGAAGGTCTACCCGGCGATCTTTTGCCGCTTGCCTAGCCACATCCTTAGATTCGCAAGACACACCGATTATCTCGAACTTTCTCCGAAGCCTTCTCAAGTCATAAATCAATTCTTTCGATCTTCTAGGTTTAAGGTCTACGCGAGAAACCAAATCTATTTTAGCTTCTGCGCAAATGCTTCGTATTTTTTGGATCTCTTCATTGGAGGAGTTTGGAGGAAAAGTGATGCCTATCAATCGATATCCTAGCTTTGAAGCTTTGCCCATTATCCTTGAAACTTTCTGGTAGTCCTTAAAATTCGTGCATAGATGCAGGTCGGCATATGTTCTTCTCATGGAACCAACCCAGCGTTTCTGCAAATTTTCATTATATCTTCCAAGTTCTGTTTTGTGAAGTGGATTTTGAAGTGGACTGGATCAATTGAGGAAAGTCTAAATTCGTTTAGGTAGGCCGACTGCTTATCAAGTCTAAGGTAAAGATTTCCTTTTTCCAAGTGCTGTTCCATTTCGCCTCTTAGCAGTTCTTTGTCTAAAGAGCGCAGACCTGCGGCTAAAATCTCAAACACTGCTTGCGTCGCATCCTTGTCGGAAACCCGAGCTTCAAAGAGAACTATTGGGTTTCCATGATGGCCAGTCAAGCTGGTTCTTTTAAATGCAACATTTTCGATCAACCCTTTCGGAAGAATGTGGCTCACCGCTTTCAAAACTTTATCTATATCCTCTGTTGCATGAGCAAAGACTCGAATGTCAATGTACCCTATTTGAGGTCTAGAAGACACGACAGCACCATTATCTCTTTAAGGTGAATTTAACTTTTAGATTTTTTCTTAGGCTTGGGTCTCGGTTTCTTATCTCCTAGGAAGGATTTAACAACTTTGACATTCTCTTCATGAGCCGTTTTTCTTCTAAAGTCTACAAGTACGCCAGCTTTTATGGCCTCCTTCGAATCAACCCCAGCCTTTTTCAGTTCCCCAACACTGAATCCTCTTCCATAACGTTGCTTCCCGTCTCTTTTGAAGACCTTAGACTTGGCTCCTCTCATGAATTTTTATTCTCCCTTTGTGCTAGGTCTAAATTTCTCTGCCCCTTTTCCCTTCCTTCTTAGACCCCTGACTTTTTTGCCCGCGCTTGTTAGACCCCTGAAAACTCTACCGCGATGTTGTTTCTGGCATATCCAGTTGATTGACTTGTCAGACTTTATTGTTGGATGGTTTGGATCAACCATTATTATTTCGAACCATTTCGAGCGGCCGTCTTCTCCTACCCAGTAAGAGTTTAAGACCACAAGGTTTGGAAATTTCTTCGCGGCCCTTTCTTCAGCTATTAGTCTTATGCTTTTGGCAGGTTTGTACTTTAAAACACCCATGCGTTTTGGTCTTCTTCCGGCTCTGGGCCGTGGCTTTCTCAGGCCTCCTCTCCTAACACGCGCGCGAACAAGGACAAAGCCTTGTTTTGCCTTGTAACCTAGTTTTCTTGCCCTATCCAGCCGCGTTGGCCTTTCTATGCGAGTTATTGTCGGTTGCTTACGCCACTCAATTAGCCTTTGACGCATGAACTCGTCTAAAAAAGATTTCTCCGGCTTAGCCCAAGCCTCAGCAATGTATTTGTATGCCATTTTCAATTTCACCTCAAATTTTCAGTTTACGGTTCAGCCTGCAAGGCTACATCCCAGCGGACATTTCATCCGCCAACAGTTCTGAATGTTAGCATCGCGCTAAAAAATAAACTTTTCCAAACGATGAAAAGAATTCACTAAACACGACATCCCAAAACAAGACACTAAGCCTGCACTCTTCAGCAGTAATCATTATTTCCAGTACAAGTGTTGAGTAGGCGCGGCTCAGCAGTTATATTTCCCTGATTTCGCCAAACAGTAGAGACTTCTCATGCGCAAACCTCTCTTTTTTTCTGTTTTTTGATTCGACCGTCCACTTTTAATAGCGAGAGAGAGCGCGCGTGATACTATAGGTTTTTCTTTATCCTTGATGCAATCTCATCCAGTTTTACCCTGCTTGACTCAGTTAGCTCTTCAAGTCTGCGCAGTCTTTGCCCAACATATCGCGGTATAACGTGAATATGCATGTGGAAGATGTCTTGGCCCGCGGCTGCTTCATTGTGCTGAGCGATTGTTATTCCTTGCGCATTCACGGTTTTCTTCACCGCCAAGGCCACTTTCTTGGCAACATTGAATAGGTGTGCAGTCTCTTCCTCTGACAAGGTGTAAACAGTCTCATGGTGTTTCTTTGGTACAACAAGCGTGTGCCCGTCATTCTGAGGAAAGATGTCCAAGAAAGCCATAACATGCTCATCTTCGTATACTATGCTTGCAGGGGATTGCCTTTTCAGTATAGCGCAGAATACACATGACACCTCTGACAATGCATAAACCATCCTGCTTTACAAACAAAATTGCATTGCGTCTTAAAGTTCTTGTGCAATCTAGCACGTACTTGATAATGGCGCGCGCTACGACGTCAAAGTTGCAGAATCAAGTAAGGAAATAGAAGAACTGCTAAAAGTTGGCTTCTAATGGGTTGGTCAAGACAAAGATAGATCAGTCTAATTGAGGAAAAGGATGTGGAAAGATGCGAATTTCGCCAAAATGTACCTATATTTCTCGGATTTCGCATTGAAGTTTTTTAATTATCTCCTCTGCTTTTCCAGGTTCAACCTTCATCGTGTAAAGCGTGCGAGGCGTTCGGAGCTTAAGCTTTACAACATCCTTTAATCTTTTCACAGAACAATATTCAGCCCGCACACTCATTCCAACAAACTTTTCTACATCAACGATTTCAGATGGCATGCTTTCATCCCTACATTGGACGCTCTCTTGGTTAATATCCACGTTTTTATCTCTTTTGGTTGAGAAGGCAACACTTGAACCGGTCACTTCGCAGAAAATGGCTTTCTCTGGATGCGAAATTTTTGACTTCTCAGAATGATTTAATTTGCATTGACTGTAATAGAAGCTTCACAAAAAAGATAAAAGGGGTTATGGAAAATCATTAGCACTAAAGGTGTGTCTAAAATGGATGAAAGAAGACTTCTCATGATTCCAGGTCCGACTAATGTAGACCCAATAGTTTTGCGCGCCCTGAGTAAAGCGACGCTATCACATACGGACCAGGATTTTGTTGAAATGTATAAAGAGACTTTGGAGAATTTGAGAAAGGTTTTCATGACAAAAAGTGACGTTTTTGCCATCGCTGGATCTGGAACTTTGGCCTTAGAAATGGCTGTTGCCAACGTTCTAGAGCCTGGAGACAAGGTCTTAAACGCTGTTGCTGGCTTTTTCGGTGAATACTTCGTCAAAATTTCAAAGGCTCACGGAGCGGTTTCAAGGGTTCTTGAGGTCCCATGGGGAAAATGTGTTAAGCCGGAACAAGTTAAGGAAGCACTTAAGGAAGACTGTTACAAAGCTGTCACAGTTACTCATGTAGATACCTCCACTGCAGTAGCCAACCCCATCAAGGAAATAGGCGAAGTTGTAAAAGAATACAGCGATGCGTTCTACATAGTTGACACTGTTTGTTCACTCGGCGGAATCGAAGTTCGGGTTGACGACTGGAACATAGATGTCTGCGTAAGTGGCTCTCAAAAATGTATAGCTGTTCCGCCAGGTTTGGCTCTGCTTTCCGTAAATGATAGAGTTTTAAATTTCCTCGATAGTAGGAGAACCCCTGTTGGCTTCTGGTATGGCGATATTAAAAACTGGCTGCCCATCATGAGGGATCC
>CAZDZM010000075.1:0-6563 GCA_964509945.1 uncultured Candidatus Bathyarchaeia archaeon | reverse complement strand
GGAAGCGACGCTTATTCACTTTTTACGACAAGCCAAATACTTGACAAGAGGCAACGGCAGAAACTAACAGTCAAATATCAAGCAGAAAACCCCTTTCTGGAATACGTGGATTACACAATTTACAGGCGACTAAAACTTGGAATGTAAGGAACTATTAATAAATGGGGAGAGTAACCATTAAACCACGGAGCATAGGCAATTGTTTGTACATGATATTTTAAAAGTTCTGTATGCCCCACACAAAGTTTTCAAGGAAATTCTTCAAAAACCAAGGCTCTTTGGACCTCTCCTTATAATGATTCTTTTCGCTGCAGCCCAAGCAGGATTCTTCTACACTGTAATGTCAAAGTCTTATGTAGAACAAACTTTGCCTAAACCAGAACAATTAGACATGTGGACCGAGAACGCAACATTGTGGACAGGAACAGCCGGATTAACAATTAGAGATAATTATGATGATTACATAAACGGCACCTATTACGGGAACAGAAGCATAGAATTTTCAATCGCCAACAGCGATCAAGTCTCTATGGCATTGGACAATATAGAATCCGTCAACTGTTATGGCCCAGATGGATACAAGAACCTGTCATTAAGAATAAAACTGATTGAGTCGCAAAAACCTAGAAATGTAACGATTTACCTGTTTTCGTTAAGCCCTTCGAATTACTTTTATTTTGACTTGACCAAAGAAGTCTTCAGCTCTACGGCTGACGCATGGAACAACATAACGATTCCAGTCGGGTCCGACAAATGGTCAAACAATGGTGCCGCTGCAAACTGGCAAAACATTACTGGCTTGAAGTTAGAGTTCACATGGCCTAGCAATGCAAGCATTACCCTGCGGGTCGACGGGTTGTTTTTCAGAGGCATCTTCAAAAGTGTAACTGACATGGCTGGCACCAGCTACATTGTCAACTTTCTGATGACCGCCTTCACACAGTTTATGCTCCAGTGGCTCATACTCAGCGGCTTGATTTACATAATTAGCAGAGGCTTTGGAGCCAAGATAGCTTGGATGCCTATTATGGTTTGCATAGGATTTGCCCTAATACCCATGTTCATACAAGCCGTGGTAAATACGGCAACCCACTCAACGCTGCCAAACCTCTATTATCCGCTCGAATTAATGGGGGGCGTTCAAGGAGAATTTGAAACTGCCTACAAACCTATTTCGGAGACAACAGCACTCGTCGCCCAGATTGGCGCATTTCTTCAAGGTATAGTGTACGTATGGACTATCGCATTATGCACGATGGCCACACGCGCCTTAACCGAATTCAAATGGGTAAAGAGTCTTCTTGCTTCAGCAGCAGCCTTCCTAATCACAATAATGGTCTTAAACTTCGTTCTTGGATTCTAGGGCCAGAAGACGAGCCATAGCGTAGAAAAGAACAAGTCCTGTAATTGTGAAAGAGCCTGAAGACGATAGTACATAGGCAGCTGTGGTCCCTAACAGTGTCCCGAAAGTTCCTCCTATGACGCTCATGTTGATTCTTTCAGTTAATATGAGAATAAGAATGCCTTGCTTGAAAACCAAGTGCCTTTGACCCGTCTATTTCCTTAGTTGGCTCAATAATAGAAGTAAACATAGTCGCTATTGTGCGTGTGCGCACTTTACGTTATTCTTGGAAACCTAGCAAAATTTATATTATTGAAGAGCTTCTCTGCAAGTTAAGCCTTAACCAAAAGCCGAGTGTAAAACAAACGCATAGGTTTTACGGTACGAGGCTGCTCCTCGACAAGGCGAAAACTGAATATGCTTGGAAGGCCACCAGACAAAACGAAAGATGCACAAAGAAAACCTAGGAGATATGGAAGCCAAAGTAGATTCCGTTCAGTTAAACCTTTTTTTCGTATTCCTCCAGTTAAAGAAAATCAAGAATTGGAAGTTGCCATTGATGATTTTGGAAGCAGAGGAGACGGGATCAACAGAATACAGAGCTTCATGATTTTTATCCCCAGCGGTAAAGTGGGCAAACGTGCGAAAGCCAAAATTCTGTTAGTAAGGGAGAAATTTGCCGTCGCGGAGAAAATAGTTTCAGTGGGAGGATAAAATTGAGAATAAGGGATTTACGAAATGGAATGAAACGTGTCAGTATAGAAGCAAAGGTTACAGAGAAAACTGATCCCCGCGAAGTCCTGTCTAGATTTAAGGACGAAACATACAAAGTAGCAACGGCAGTAGTTACAGATGAGACGGGAAGCATTAAACTGACCTTATGGAACGACCAAATTAACCAAGTAAACATTAACGACAAAGTTAAAGTTGAAAATGGTTACGTGACCAGCTTCAAAGGTGAACTTCAGCTAAACGTTGGAAAATACGGAAGACTGACCGCTGAGTAAGTGCACGTGAGAATAGGAGATTCTATCAACTCAAATGAGAGGTGGAAAGATGGAGGAAAGAAGAAGCTTCGGCACAAGAAGATATAGAGGTGGAGGAAGAGGGAGCGGATTTACCTCAAAGCCAGTTGAAATTGGAGAAGAATACGAAGTTGATGTTCAAGAAACAAGCCGCAGAGGGGAAGGCATAGCACGAATACAAGGACTTGTAATCTTTGTGCCAAACACGAAGCCAGGAGACCACGTCAGAATAAGAATAACTAAGATTAGCAGAAGATTTGCAGAAGCCGCATTAGTCGAATAGGGAGAATCTGATAAGGAAAAATAAAAACCAAAACCCTATTTGAGCCTTTTACAGTCCGACACTTCTTTCACGCGTTATTTCTTTTTGAAAAAGAGCCAATTTTTCTCATCTTTGAATCTTACGAGCACGTAAGCGCCATTTAGCTTATTTCCATTAATGTTTACAATGAGTTTGGATTCTTTTTGATCTAGCAAATTGTAAGTGCCTCTATCCCAAATTTCTACGGTTCCAGCACCATATTCACCATTAGGAATAGTGCCCTCGAAGTTTGCGTACTCGATGGGGTGATCTTCCACTTGTACAGCAAGTCTTTTCACATTGGGAGAAACAGGCGGCTCCTTAGGGATCGCCCAGCTTTTTAGAACACCGTCTATCTCTAGGCGTAAGTCGTAGTGAAGATGAGTGGCGACGTGCTTCTGAATTACGTAGATCTTTCCTCCACCCGACACTAATTCGCCCTTCGGCTCACTTGATTTTTCAAAATTCCGCTTCATCCTATATTCCTTCAGGCTCAATCTGCAACTCCATCCTCAACGTTTCATTCTGCAAATTTCATTTTGATGGCGTGTGCTCCACGCAATATCAAACCTAAGATTGGTTGCTTGTAGAAAAAGAAGTTGAGGATCATCTTAGGAAGTCGTCGAATGTCCAGTAATGGTCTTCTTCTTGTATGACTATTTCTTCAAACATGTGTCGCGTCTTTGTGTCACCAATTCGCAATGCTTCCTCAATGATTTTCCGGTACAATACTATGGCATCGTTTTCAGCTTCGTGGTCCAGCTTCAAGAAGTCGTCAGTCGTGTCGCCGACTTGTGGAAGCGGATCAGGAATGTATGTAGCTTCCCCTTCAAGTAAATAGATCCTCTCAGAGATTTTTTCCAGATGCTCCATTTCCACCAAGAAAATAGTTTTCAGCAGGTCACTGACTACTTGGTTCTTGTTACTTTCTTTGATCACTTCTAGCGCCGTGTTCTTCTCTCGCAGAGCAAGCAAAGCAGCTTTTTCGTGCTGGTTCGTATATTGAATTATCGCTGAGATTTCAGCCGCCACAGCCTTGTTCAGCAAAGCAAAATAGTCGTCGGTGAATATCTTGCGCCACTCTGACAACGGTACTACTTCAGGTCCTTCGGGCTCGTCTTCCATGTTTACATATTCTTGGAATTTGAAAAGGTGCTTCTCTTCCTCCGAGTAGATTTTTTCGAATACCTCGCGTGTTTCCCAATCTCCAAGATCCCCCGCAGCCTTTATAATCTCGCGATACAGCACGAGAGCTTCTTCTTCGGCTTTCACCCCGTACTTCGCAAACTCGCTTAAACTGTTACCGATGTTTGGTGTATTCGACTTCGTCGTCGCCGACCCGCCAAGATAGTAAATTCGTTCCATGACTGCTGCAGAGTGCTTCATTTCTTGGATGGCAAATTCCCTCAGAAACTTGCCCATGGCTTCGTACGTGGTCTTGTCTAGAAGTATGTTTTCCGGAATGACTTTGCGTATCAGCTTCTCCATCTTTGCATGCTGAAGCATGTATTGGATTGAAACTTGGATTTCTCTTGAAACCGCCCTGTTCAACAGCTCAAAATAATCAGATGTTGCTTGAACAGTCACAATCACTCACTCCAATCTAACTGCAAACTAGTAATTGCTTACTATAAAAAGATTTTCACTTCATCTTTCCCAAAAAATAAAAAAAGTCAAAAGTCAAATCGTTTGCGGTTTTTATTTTCGCGTTCATGAGCAGACACGATAATGTATCAAAAATCAGAAAAATGGGAGTGATGCAAAGCCTCAAGGCATTCTATTTTTTCTTTCCGCCCTTCTTCTTCTTTCCTTTTGCAGCTTTAGCCACGATCTTAACCTCAATATTCTATTTGCTTTCAATTCATATTTAAAATTTGCTAAGAACGAAGTTTCATGACTTTAACCAATAAACCTACACGCAGGCAGCCTTTAGCAACAAACTAAACGCTTTTTGCTTTATTTATTGAAAAAAGACGGGAAAACGGGCACTGTTAATAAACATTTTTTCTAAAATATGGACACAGACATCAATTCGAAAGTGAAGTGCTGTTATGCTAGTGTATTTTTAATATCACATGGGGTAGGGGCAGATTTTGACGGTGGATTACGGATTTGCAACCGGCGAAGTTTTTGTGAAAGAGCTAGGTTCATAGATCCTTTAGCGATCTAGGTCAATCTATCTTCTAGAAATGATGTAAAAACCTAAAACATAGGGCCTTTTGTGCTAGATTTTTGTCGTCATTTCTTCCACTTTGCAAGCAAACGTGGTACCTAAGAGCTTGTCCACGTTTCCTATTGCTTTTTCAACTCTTGGGTCATACGGGATTTTCCCCAGAAAAGTCAACCTTAGTTTTTCAACTTGCCGCTGTATACTTGGTGAATCGTTCATTTTCATGTTTTCCACCACGCCGACTATTGGAATATTTAAGTTATCCAGCAAGACTGCCAGCTTCCTCACGGTTTCAAAAGCTAGCTGCGAGGGCGTTGTAACGATGAGGAATCTTATGTTTCTTAAAAGCCTTATCAAGTCAAGCGTAGCGTCTCCAATGCCAGGTGGCATGTCAATGATAAGAAAATCCAGTTTCCCCCACCGCGTCATAGAAAGAAGCTCAATCAAAGCGTTTGTAACATCTGCACCACGCAAAGGTGTAGCATACTCGCCTGAATAGTAAACAATCGACATATATTCTAAACCGTGAACAACAGGCGGAACTATGCCTTTCTCCTCTTTCGGCTGCAAGTCCCTAATCCCTAAGATAAGGTGCGTTGAAGGACTTGTAAAATCCAAATCGAAAAGCCCAACCCTATAGCCTTTTTCGGCTAATACCAGTGCAAGTGTCGCTGCCACCAGGCTTTTGCCAACCCCGCCCTTTCCGCTGGAAACGGCAACAATTTTGGCTATTCCTTTCATCTTGTCGCCTATCACGCTTGTTCTCGGGTCAACCACGCCTATTTGACTCCTTTTATGCTTTCAAGCCACAATCCACGCCCTTCCAAAATTTCAAAGTCCGGACTGCCACATTTCGGGCACTTAATGTAAGTATGAGCAACTTCAGGAATGAAATGTATGGCTTCCGTCGTATTTTTATCCAATTTCTCCTCTTTGAAAAGCCAACTATGCCCACAAACCCTGCACCTAAGCTGGGCCTTCACAACCTCTATACGGAACTTTGCATCGATAAAATTTTCAGGTTTAAGCTGCGAAAGCGCAAACTCCAATACATCTAATTCAATCTGCTGCAGTTCACTAACCTTTATTCGCACTTCCCTAACTTCTCTTAATTCTTCTTTCTTAGCAATCTCAGAAGCTGCAGCAATCACTGCTTCAGCTAGAGCCCACTCATGCATAAAAAAGCTACACCAAAGCGCCATTTAAAAATATTGCAGGAGATCATAAGTTAAAGCGCGCGCGTTAGTCTTCTTCTAACCTTACAACATTAGCACATCTACGATCATTGCCGAAAAGAGCGCGCCGAATCAGATAGGTTTTTGTCCTTGGTAGAAATCATTCTTGTTCGATTAGAGGTCGCGTGTTCTTTCTATCCACGCTTTTTGAAGAAAACGCCCAAGTTCCGCGGAAGAATGCCAAGATCGTCTAGAATATCAAGGTGCCCCAGTTTCCTAACCGTTTCTTCCGAGAGGCTATCACGTGACGCGCCATCCAATAGGAGAGCGGTTTCTTCTTCAGAGAACTCCTCTTCCTCTCCAACCCAACCCAAGAATTGCTTGTTCAATGGACAGGCTCGTTGGCAGCGCATGCATCCTTCGAGGCAGTTGTGCCAAGAAGCATCTATCCAGCTGGGGAATGGGACATCGCCTTTTTTCTCGTTATGATAACTAATGCATCGCTCAGCCCGCAAAAGGAAACGATCCGAAGGAATGGCTCCAGTTGGAC
>CAZDZM010000074.1:0-6981 GCA_964509945.1 uncultured Candidatus Bathyarchaeia archaeon | reverse complement strand
AGTCGTTCTTTGACTCGGCAGGTTGAGGCTTTGGTTAAGGTGGCTGAGGCTTTGAGTAAGATTGGAAGCAAGTCTGCTGTGGAGGCGGATTTGGCAACTTATTTGTCTGATTTGCAGAGCAGGGTTCCAGTGAGATATGTTACTGTGAAGTTCGCGAGAATCGCTGGAAGGATGCGCGTGAATGTTTCAAGGCGTGAGCTGGTCGGGTTTAAGCGTAGGTCAACTTGAAAGATGTAGGCCTTGCTTAGACTATTTGTTGAAGTTTGGAGTCTCATTTCATTTTAGAAGTTCTAAAAGACCCGGTTTATTAGCGGCATTCTTTATATTTGGCTTCTCTTTTGCTTTTCCTTGAGTTGGGTTGGGTTGAGCATGGATTTGGACAGGTTCGAGGATTTAAGGGAGAAGCTTCGGCGGGATCCTGTTTTTTATGCTGAGGCTATTCTGGGTTTCCATGCTTTTCCTTACCAGGCTGAGTTGCTGCGTTGCCAGAGTAAGCGTATTGTCGCCTGTTGGGCTCGTCAGACGGGTAAGACAACGGCTATTGCCGTTAAGGTGATTCACTTTGCTTTTACTAATGCAGAGGCGACTACGCTTATTGTTAGTCGTGGTCTCAGGCAGAGTATGATTATGTTTGGTGTGATTGAGAATTTTATTATGACTCATCCTGTTTTGTTGAAGTCTGTTGTGAAGTCAACGCGGACGATGATTCAGTTAAGCAATGGAAGCCGTATTGTTGCCCTGCCCTGTGGTCCAGATGGAGCTTCTTTGAGAGGCTATACTGCAAATTTGGTGGTTATGGATGAGGCTGCCTTTATGCCTGAAGACGTTATAGCCAGTGTGATTTTTCCGATGCTGGCAACAACTAATGGTGCCGCTGTAATGTTGAGTACACCTTGGGGTCGCGACCACATCTTTTATCGTGGCTTTAAGAGTCCGAATTATTGGAGTCAGCATGTAAGGGCTGAAGAGTGCCCACGTATTTCAAAAGAGTTTCTGGAGGAACAACGCAGGGATATAGGCGAGTTGAGGTATAAGATGGAGTATGAGGCGGAATTCGTTGAGGACGAGAGCAGCTTTTTCAGGCAGGATTTAATTCGCGGATGCGTTGAAGACTATGACCCCATTGATGAAGACGAGTTAAAGGTTGAAGGCAAAATTGCTGGTGACTACTATCTGGGAGCTGATTTTGGGAAGAGAGTCGATTACAGCGTCGTTGCTTTGCTGAAAGAGGAGGAGGATCGTTTAAGGCTCGTCTTTCTGAAAGAGTTTGCCTTAGGCACACCATATACTGATGTTGCTGCCTTCATACAGCGACTTGACCAAAAATTTGACGTTGCGAAGGGATATGTGGATCAAAGCGCCATTGGAGAAAGCTTAGTTGAGGAGATAAAGGAGTTTGCTCCACAAATCGATGGTTTAATCTTCACGGCTAAAGTCAAGCAAGACCTGATGATTCTGCTTCAGACAAGGATGGAGCAGAAGCGGATAATCCTTCCGCTCGACAGAAGCTTGCTATCACAGATTAACGAGCAGCAGTATAGGTTTGGCAAAGCTAAACCAACTGAAAAACCTGAAGAGAAAGGTGTAATGACCTTCTATCATCCGCCTGGAACACACGACGACCAACTTTGGGCTTTGGCTTTAGCTGCATATGCCGCAAAAGAAAAGGAGCCTGAACCGCGTTTGGCAGTGGTCCCGAGATAAGTACAGATTCCATAATCATCCTTTATTATGGAACCATCTGACTTGAAGAATCAAGGCGCTGTATAGCTGTTGCCTGTTGCGCGCGCTTTAGACTTGGTGTAAATCCTGAAGTGGTTAGCTTTATGTCCAAATGTATCTTATCATGTAGTCAGCTTTCATTTTTTCTAGGTATTGTGTTATTTCCTTTTGTTTTTCTATTGGAATCATTATTGCGCCTCTTCCAATTTTGTGTCCGCCTATTTGTTGCAGGATCCCTTTGTACATGTATTTGTTATGGTGGCGTCCTTCCAGCTTTTGTGTGAGCGCAACTCTTTCCTTTGGGGTTAGGTTTGTTGTTGTGTAGGTTATTAGAGCGTAGGGTTTATGGGTTGTTTTCAATAGTTCGTTCAGTTCGTTCTTGGCGTAGTATGCTTTTCCTTCCCTTTTAACTGATTCTAATAGTGTTGAGTTTTTGAGTTCGTTGAGTGTTAGGGTTATGGCTTGGATGAAGAGGTTGGTCTGCGAAGTTGTTTTATAGATTGCTCTTTGGTTTTTGTTCAACGTTTTTTTGTCCTTGAAAACTATGAGGAGGTCTATGTCGCTTCCTTCGTCGAAATCCCCCCTTGAGTAGCTGCCGAATAGGACAACTCCCACGACGCCTTCCACCCTTTCTAGTTGACCGGCAATATGCTCTATTTCTTTATAGACCTCTAATTGCAATGCTTTCTCTCCTCCCCAACTCGGTTAAACATTTTTTAAGGACGTTGAGGGCCTGCGTGGCTCTTTCCCCGTTTAGGCCTCCGTATCCGAGGGCGCCGTAAATTCCCCAGAGTTGATCCCAGTGAATTGTTAGGTCCGGATAGTGCATGTTCAGCCAATTACGGCGGTTTTTATGGGCGGTTCTTGGATGTTCATGAAAGTGAAGTTTTTCTTTTGAAGCGCATGCCTCTATCATCTGCTCCATGGACCTCAGGCATAGGAGAGCCACATTTGTAAATCTCCTATTCTTCAGTTCTTCAGCAGCTCCTAGGAAATTTTCTTCAGCGATTTTTGAATGATGTGAACTGTCGCCCATATTTTGTTAATAATTAACAAACGGCTTATAAGCATTCTTCAACCCTTAAGCAATCCAAAATGCGTTGTAGAAAGCCCAGGTTTACGAAATATTTGGGAATTTGCGTGTTAGGACGCTGTTTCCGCGCGCGAATTATAGAGATAATTTATTTAAATTTTATCTCAGTTAGAGAGAAAAATTTACACGTAGCGCGCGCTAGTTCGAATAGTTCAAGCAAACGTGGTTGTTTGGAATTTCAGGTTTGAAAAAGTATAAATGATTGGTTATACATTTTCATTTTTTGTGGTTGGAATGAGGATACGGAGAAAGGTTGGTCCGAAGGGCCAGGTGGTTATCCCAAAGGTTGTAAGAGAGCATATGGGCATTATGCCAGGCGATGAGGTTGTTATGGAAGTTAGAGGGGGAGAATTGGCGCTAACCACCACCTTGAATCCTAAAGATTTCGTGGAAAGCTTCTGCTCCATAGGTGTCAAGAAGTTGAAAGAGAAGATCGACTTGGATAAGTTGTTGGAGCAGGAGGTTGAGGAAAGATTTGCTTTACATTGACTCAAACGTGTTTTTGTACCCTGTGCTCTATGATTCTGAAGCTGTAGTCGAAGCAAGAAAGTCAAAAGAATTCCTTTTGAAAATCGCCCAAGGAGGCGTTGAAGCCTGCACCGCCACTGTGACCTGGGATGAAGTTGTCTGGGTGATTAGAAAGATTTTCGCCTTCGACCCCTCTATGGAAGTAGGTAAGAAGCTTTTAAGCTTTCCAAACCTAAGGCTTCTCGGAGTTAAGAACGGCACAATCTATACGGCGCAGGAACTCATGGAGAAGTATAAAATTAAACCTAGGGATGCAATCCACGCTGCGACAGCCCTGGAGAATAAGGTAACAGAAATCGTAAGCTACGACAAAGACTTTGATGAAATAAATGGGATAAACCGGACTGAGCCGTAATTTAGACGCGCCATTTGAGAAAGCCCCAAATTCTGTTTTTAGTTTTAGTGTCTTTCGTCAGCATTTCAGCGGCATGCCTGCCTCTGCCAAAACCATCGACCTTACAAGCCTACACAGTCTACAGCGCGCGCCGAGACTAAACTTAGCCTGTCTGGAAAGTCAAGGCACACATGCCCATTCAAAGCCGATCTTTCCCATTTCCATTTCACTTTAACCCTTCCCTACCAAGCGGCAATTCTTTCCGCCACGCCCTTCTAACGCGCATTCTGAAGAAACGAGGTTTCGCGGTCGGGGGCTAAAACCATGCTCCTTAATGGTTTAGGCTTAAAAGGGCCGAGGCAAAGCACCATCAGATAGGAAATTTGTAAGAAAGCTTATTTATCAGAATAATATAATCTCTGATAGGTGAACGTCATGGTTGAGAAGGTGAAAGTTGGTATGCGTGGACAAGTAGTCATACCCAAGAGACTTCGAAAAAAACTAAACATTGAACACGGCGTAATCCTGGAGATCGAGGAGGCCGAGAAAGGCCTTCTCTTAAAGCCCTATAATCCAGTCACCGAAATGAGAGGATTAGGGAAAGGCGTCTTCGGAGATCCAATTGAGTACCAGAGAAAGCTTCGCAGAGAGTGGGAGAACCGGAACCTTTGAAAATCGCATTAGACACCAACATCCTCATCTACTTTCTCGAAGGCACCGAGCCCTACGCCACCAAAGTAGAGAATATCCTAAACTCCTTCATGAAAGGAGAAAATCAAGGGATAATCTCGACATTAAACGTCGCCGAGGTTCTAACAGGATTCTATGCCGCAAAAGATGAGAAGAGGGCAACAAGAACGAAAAGCCTCCTCCAAGACCTCACCCACAACAGCTTCAAAATACTTCCAGTCACCTTCCAAATCGCCGATTTAGCCGCCAGCCTAAGAGCGAAAAGGGGAGGCAAACTACCAGACGCCCTAATCGCAGCCACAGCAATAGACCAAGAGGCCGACCTCATCTATTCCCAAGACGAAGACACCCAGCGATTCAGCAAAGATATCAAAATCTTAAAACTAGAATAGCATCACGGCTATTTGACAAATGAAAAGAAACAACAAAATAGCGCGCGCGCCACATTTGTAAATTTCCTATTCTTCAGTTCTTCAGAAGCTCCTAGGAAATTTTCTTCAGTGATTTTTGAATGATGTGAACTGTCGCCCATGTTTTGTTAATAATTAACAAAAGCCTATAAGCATTCTTCAACCCTTAAGCGGTCCAAAATGCCCTGAAAAGTCCCCGTTTTACTGAAAAATGCGAGGTGATTTAAAAGAGTCATAATTCTTCCAGAAGTTTGAGGAACTCTTCTTTTGTCATGCCTGCTTCAGCTGTTATTTCTAGCAGTAAACCTCTTTTAATTTCTTTGTGTTTTGGAATTGGAACGATGTATTCGTTTTTTACGAGGATTATATGGCTTCCTTTTTGTCTGGCAGGTTTGAAGCCGGCTTTAACTAGGACTTTGACAACTTTACGCCAGGAGAGTAGAGGGAGCTTCGACAATTACTTCAGCCTTTTCTCCTTTGACTTTGCCGCGCATAAGCTTTGCTTTAACTTCCAAGTAGCCCTCTATAGCTTCTTTAATGTTTTTTATGGCTTCTTCTCTTGTTTCGCCTTGTGTGGCTACGGGCAGTTCAAGGCATTTGACTATAAAGCCGCCCTCTTCGGCAGCCTCTAAAATGACTGTGAACTTGCGAGTGACCATGCATCTACACGACCATGATAAATAGTTAATGCGTATATATGAGCGTATCTTTTTGCTAGACTTATGCTTCCGAGTGATCTCCTGCGTAGAGTTTTATGCGCGCGTTCAATTGTAGAGAAAATTATTGAAGTTTAATGATCTTTTATGGGTTTATTTTAGTTGCTGATCTGGCTGGACTTGTCGCTTGAGCTTTCAGTTGCTCCGCCATGTTGACTAGTTCTTCTGGGCCAAGCTCCTCGTACGTGCCTGGAACGCTTGGGGGCTTGGCGCTTGCGCTTATGAGCCCTGCCTTTGGGATCCCATATGAATGGAGAGCATCTTCTTAGGTGGTGAGTGTGAATTCGATCGATCCATGCGAGTGTTTTAACGGGGGGGTGCAGTAATCTTCGTTAATGGGTTTTGCTCTGCTTTTGCGATGGTTTAGCTTGTTCATTTGATGAAGATTACGTGTTTTAGGTTTTTGAAATGTGCGTCTCCTGTTATTATTCTAGCTTCTTTTAGCATTCCTGTTGCGTATACTATTGAGTCAGCTAGTCCCCAGCCTTCAATTTTCTTTTTCACGGCCACATCCGTTTCAGTGGACTTTATTGCTATCGTTTCGTCTAGGGGTACGAGGGCGCTTCTTTCCTTAACGAATGTTCTCTGCTTTTCAGCTAGCTCTTTGTTTTCGACTTTGAGGGTTTTTGCGTAAAGTTCTGCTAGGCAAATTGTTGGAGTCAACTTTTCCTCTAAGCCTTCAATTATCGGCTTGACCTTCTCTCCAGCTTTGCTTCCCATGAAATATTCAATCCATGCGTAAGAGTCTATCAGATACTTCACCAAAATCACCAGCAAAGACAGAGTTTAGCCTTTGTTTTCTGACAATCTTTCCATGTGATCTCTTAGGTCGCTTGTGCTTGCTTTTTTCATGGTTCCGAACATGCTCTCCCCCTTTGCGAAATAGTCAATGATGATTTGGTTGATCATTTTTGAAACATTTTTTGCTCCGGCTTTTTCTTTAAGAGCTTGATAAACGTCTTCCCTTAGAAGAATTGTTGTCTTTTTAGCCATAGACATCACCGTAAATATTTATGTAAACATTTTTTATAAATATAGCGTGCGCTGCACATGTCTAACTTTAAGGTCGCTAGGGTACGCTTGCATCTTTAACATGTTTTTGATAATAATGCGCGCGCGCCGCTTTCGAACCCGCCAGCAAACAAACTTATATCAACAAACACGGCTTCCAAAACCCAACTGTCACTCATAACCACAGGCAACGGGTTAACAGAACCAGCACTCGTGCCATTCTTCACTCAATGATCAAACACCCAGCCAGAACCAGCGGTAGCCAAAACATCCACGCTAGTGCCCTCATTGTAGTAAGTCGTCCCAGTATGGTCTGTAGTGCCCGTCCCAATGACAGTGACAGTCAGGAAATGCTAATCAATCGCAAACGTCGCAGCAATTGCGTGGTCAGCAGTAACAGGGTCGAAAGTGTACGTGTTACCAACCATATCTCCAAGAACTGAAACATCATCCACCCTAACATCCAAAACATGATAG
>CAZDZM010000073.1:0-7080 GCA_964509945.1 uncultured Candidatus Bathyarchaeia archaeon | reverse complement strand
AAAGCCACGATTGCAGATGATTCCGAATCCATTTTCACGCCATGCAAGTACGACGTTGAAAATGTAACAGTTATTGAAGGCTCAAAATTTCAGCCAATACTGGAAATCGCGTCTTTCCGCGGTAGATTTTGTGAACAAGCTGGAAAAGGCGAAGAGGTTATTGCTCAAGGAAAAGTTGAGCGTGTCGTAGATAATAAAGAAGGACGTGAACACTTCAGAATTCTACTTGGAAACAAGCCATCGGATTATATGGCGCTAACGCGAGTTTAACGATGCGACTTTCAAAACTTGTTCATAATATCGTGGACAATAGGTCAAGGCAATCTGATGGAAATTGCCTTCAGGAGTCATCACTTCTTCTAAGTTGCCTTCAACATAAACCACTTCATCCTTTTGCGCTTGCAAGCGAAACTCTTCCATATAGGAGATTATTCGACGGACTTCAACAGCCTCTTTGGTTCCGCCCAGAACTTTTAGGGGTTCAATGTCGTAAATTGATGGAATGAAGGACGCCTCATCATCCTCTTCTATATGTGCAAAAAGTCTAACCCAACCCCTTTGCACAATTTTCATTCTAGAATCATATTCATTCACAATCTCTTTCCACTCCTTCACAGGCTCAAACTCAGTCTTTATGATTCTTCCACTCTTCTCGTCTCTGAACAAGGCGTAAATCAATTTCCTTTGCTGATGCCACACAAATTCTTTGGCACTATAATTCTCAAATAGCCACGGCTTTCCTCTTGTTAATATGTCTGTTTCAAACTCGTTCTTGAGAGGCGAAGAATCGTTTGCGTAAAGTTCTTGCAGAGTTTCGCTCAGCCTAGTAGCGTTTCTCACACCGTAAACGACAAGGTCCATATCCGAAAACTTCGGATGATAAAACCCATGAAGTAAGGAACCGAATACGCCAAAATCCTTCGTCGACAAATCAGAATACCGCGATACGATTTTTAAAAGGTCCTGTAAGGCGCCATGAAGTTCATCTTTCGATTCGGCACCATTCAAGTTTTCAAGTTTTTCTTTTGGCCTTCGAACTTCTGCGATGCTGCTATGGTTCACTCCTACGACCATCTTATCGAGCATTTCATGAAAAACCATGTATTGTGGAAAGGCTTTGTTGACAAATTTCCAACCTTCATCTTCGTAAAATTTGTAGAAAACATGGTCTCCGCGATTCCTATAGGCTTTAGGACTATTTGATTTGAAGATTGCCTCAGGCGCGTATTCAACATCGCAAATGCAAGCATTTGATGGATGAGAATAGCCGAAGACACGGAAGATTAGACCTTCCCTAGATATTACGGCGTCACGGTCTCTAAGCCTTAAAGGGGCCAAATATACTCTTCCTCGCTTGTGCCTGTTCCAATTACAACTTGATGAAAGACGTTGCCTTTGTCAACGTTTTCGACGCGTTCCAGCGTGCCAGACACCTTAATTTTGCATCCTTGCCTGGCGACGTTTCTATAGCATCCAATCATGGAAACTACAAGCTCGGGAATTCTTTCTTTTGGAAGCCTTGAAGCCGAGTTTGCGGGTTTAAAATCTTCAATTTTGTAGATGGCGGGACGAAACATAGCTTCGCTATCATCCTTGACTGAACATTGAAACGTTATTGGAGCGATTGGCGTGTATTTGACCAAGCCATATTTCGACCTGATTTCTTCTGGTTTGCGAATCGCGTTAAACATGAAAATTTTGTCCAAGTAGCGGCCTTTGAATCGTCTGGCAGCATCTAACCGATTGTTAAAGACATAGCTTAAAGTTCTTGCCTCAACAAGTTTTTCTATTGTTTTCTCTAATTTGCGAAAGTTCTGCGATCCATAAACGACAATGTCTATGTCAGACTCGGGTGCGTGAATGCCCAAAGCAACAGAGCCATGAACACCAAAATCTGCCATAGCAATATCTGATTCTTTCGAAAGCAGATATACAAAATCCAAAGTCATTTTCTGCAAAGCATCGGGATATTCAAGTTTAGTAAGAAAGGTCAGGCAATCTTTAGGGACATAGACTTTCTGAATGGAGCTTAATGGAGCGCTGATTACTTCTTTGCCTCTGAAGGGACAAAAGTAAACGTACTCAGGAAACCGATTCCGGAAAGTTTCGATAAACGATTGATAGTTCTGTGCCGTGTAAAGTTTTTCAGCGCGAAAAAGTTGTATCTGCCCATATTTCCATGTTCTTTCAAGAAAGTCAACTTGAAAAAGCGTTTTGAAAATTGATGGAATATATTTCAAAAATGCAAAAACCCGGCGCTCTGGGTGTTCGTATCCGAAAACGTTGAATATGAACCCTTCTTTAGTTGCAAAGGTGTCTCCGTCAGCGGGAACCCACTTCTCTTGAGTCGTTTTGACGCACCGCAATAAAAAATGGAGAATGAATGTTAAAAAACCTATTCCCATGAGCCGTAATGTTTAAAATGAAATTGTAGTAGAATGTTTTGAAGTGAGCACTTTGACTGAAGATTTACATCCGTATGTACTACTTCTTCCATCTGAACGAAAAAACAGAATACTAAGCGCAATTTTTGGCTCAAAAGCAGCTGTTGACATTTTAAAATTTTCACTAGATCAAGGCATCTCAAAAAAGATCTACCAAAAGGACCTTGTCAAGAAGCTTAATTACTCAAATAAGACAATAATTGAGAACTTAAAGTCTCTAACGAAACTGGGTGTTTTAACAGAAAATATGGAAAAAGACGAGAAAAATGGACGAATTGTATGGGTCAAGGCCTACCAGCTTTCAAACATAGGCCGATGGTTTGCCTTATTGCTCGCCGAAGAAAAAGAATTATCGGAAAAAGAAAAGGCAGATATTCTGCAGAATCTTTTTAGAACATACGTGAGATGGGTTAGCGCCGTTTCAAAGAAACTACACGTTAACAAAAAAACGCTGGAAGAAATTTTTGCCGACGAAATAAAAAGACAAGGATACTAACCTCGCATAGATTATGTCGTTGGGTTGTGGGGTTTGGAGACGTGTTGAGGGGGGAGAAGGGAGAGCCTATAAAAAGAGTGAGTATTTCTCCAAACCTTTCCACCCAGAGTTTTCTACATCCCCTCCTTTAGAGAGCCTTAAAGGCTTCAAACCACCTATTATATAGCGACAACATGTCCAGGGAAACACTCGGTTTTCTCTCTTCCAGTATTTGTCTAAAATCGTCCATGGTTAGAGACCGCGGTTTTGCTTGTTTGTCTGTCGCTTTACCTGACTCGAAGAATTCGCCTATGAGCTTTAGTTGCGCTGACTGGCAAACATCTCTAATGTCACTTCCTGAGAAGCCTTCTGAAAGCCGAGCCAATTCGTGTAAATCCACATCAGGCGCAAGTTGGAGGTTGCTCGTGTAGAGTTTAAGCATCATTAGGCGAGTGTGATGATCTGGAAGTGGGACCAAAATCCTCTTTTGGAATCGCCTTATGAAAGCCCAGTCCAAATCCCATGGCTTGTTTGTCGCTCCAATAACGTAAACATGAAGGCTCTTTCCTTTGTCCACGATGCCGTCCATTTCTTTTAAAAACTGGTTTCGAACACGGATTTCCCCGCCAACCTCGTTTGAATGTTGCCCCATCAGTGAATCTAACTCGTCGATAAAAACTATAGCGGGCTTTCCGTCTGTTGCGGATTTTCTGGCTGAACCGAAAAGTTTGGCAACATTTTTTTCAGCCTCACCTAGCCACTTCGACATTATCGAGGCAGCATCAATAGAGAAGAAAGTCGCATCTATTTCCGTGGCAACCGCTGCAGCCATCAACGTTTTTCCGCAGCCAGGCGGTCCGAACAGGAGAATTCCTCTCGGCCAGCCTAATGGAAATAGGTCCGGTCTTTGGACAGGATAAACTATGGCTTCTTTTATCGCTTTTTTCGCAATATCAAGGCCTACAACTTCTTCCCAGTTTACTTGCGGCTTTTCTGTGACTACAAGATCTTCGGTGCCTGGTTTTCCGCCTTCAACAGCTTTTTCACCCTCTATATCTCCCTCTGCAGAGGCTTCCGCCCTAAAATCAGCCGGCGCCACCGCTCCTTGCAATACTTTTATTCTTTCTTGGTAGGCTATTGCTCTCTGGATATAGACCTTATTTAGGCTGTATTCGGGATAAAGTTGAACAAGCTGCAAAAGGTTTTCTATGGCTTTTTGATACAGAGTTATTGCTCGTCCTTTTGCCCCTAGTTTATCTAGACGCACAGCATCTAAAGCATAGTTTGTTGCCGCCTTCTCAAGTTCTTGCGAAGCGCTCATAATTTTCAGCTCTATTCGGCTGTTTTCAGTTCAATTTTTATTTTCCCTTTAGTTCCCAAATTTTCAAGGGCCTTCTCGATCTCCTCATTGGAAGCTTTTAAATCACTTGAACAACGGGCAACATCGATTTCTCCGTTGCTTTTTCTAACGTAGTCTAGAAGCACATCTTCCAGAGATGGTTTTTCAACTTTCAGAGAAATTTCTTTGATTTCAGCTTTTTTATAAGAAAATAGTGTCTGGGAATCCTTACTTGCTTCGTCTATCGTTCCGTTGCCTATCATTTGTGAGCAGTTTGCTGATAAGGCAACTAGTTCTTTTACGGTGGTTTGCGCTTCTGCAGTTTGTGGGGTAGCGGGCGGTTCGGGAAGCCGTTCAGCGAGTTTTTGTTCGAGAAAGCTAGAGACTTCTTTTAGTATTTCTTCTCCTCCGGGCGTTTTTCTGTTTACGGGTATCAATGATTCATCTGCGGTTATCTTAGTTGCGTAGAGTGTTTCACTTATGGTCTCATTGACATTCTTTATTTCAGCGGAAACATCAGGTAGGACTTCAAACAGTTCTTGCGAAACACTTTGGAGAAGTTTTAGCGCAGGTTTGAGGTCGATAACTATATCGCTTAATTCCCTTATGGTTTCCAATCTAAGAACTACACGTTCAATAGCCAACTCGACATTGCAAAGAAACTTCACCAATTTTCGAACTTCAGCGACTTCGTTAGCACATATCGCAGCTTTTTCTTTATTGTTATTTTTTAAGGCACTTATGCACGTTTGAAAAAGGATTCGGTCTCTTTCTTTTAGCCTATGACTTGCCTGTTCAAGTTTATTTTGTTGAATTCTCAACGTGTAAATTGACTTTGTAGCTACTTCACGGAGTGGTGGAGGGTTTGGGTGGATAAAACCTTTGATGATTCCTTGCCTCCGCCCGCTATCCTTTCCTTTTCGGCTATATGCCGGCTTTTCCTATTTCTTTCACATAGACGACTACTGGAGGTTCAGGAAGTTCGGGTGCTGCATAGGCTGATCCTTTAGGAAGTTTATTTGCCTCCTGTTCAGCAACTTTTTTAGGTTCACCTAACAAAATATTGGAGAGTTTGTTCTTTGTAATTTCCATATCGCTTTTTTCCATGTTGACACGTCTCAAGTTTTCCTGAAGCATTGTAAAGGCAGATTTGTAATATTGCTCGTCGATTTTTCCTATTTCATGCTCTATTTCAAGATGCGCTACGGCATAGTTGAGTGCCTTTATTTCTTCTTCGCATCTTGCAATTTCTTTGGCAACCACTTCCAAGAGGGCTTGAGCATCTTTTTTGAGTTGATTTAGAATCCCGTCAAAATTGTTGTGCAGATCTTGATAAAGCTCTTGTGAGATTTTTTTCTTTTCTGCTAGTTCTTTGAGGGCTTGGTCTTTTCGCCATATAAGTGGGATTTGATCGCAGAGCATGGCTGCCTGTAATTTGTTCTTGGAGACGAATATTGTATCGGTACCGTCAAATTTCAGGTGCTCTGTGGAGTGTTTCGAGAATTTTCCATTGCCCATTTCAACAAATACGGAGTCGAATTTTCCGTTAGGAGTTAAGGCAAAAGAGGCTATTTTTCCAATCACACGGCCATATTCATCTTTAACTGGTTTTCCAATTGAAAGAAAAAGGTTGGAGTTTTGGGACATGTTTTTCCTCCTTCAAGCGTTTAGTAGGTTTCCGTCGATGTTTTCTCAGTCTGTGTTGTAGAAATTGCTGGAATTCCTGGCGGTAGCTCTGGGAACTTCTCCTTTATCCTCTGCTCTGCAACTGTTGCGGCTTCCGTGAGAATTTTCTGGGCATCCTCGTTTACAGTGTCGAAGTTCAATGTCATCCCTGAACCTTGCCCGGCTTCAATCATTATTCCGCTCAGCATGTTACCTATTTCGCCAAGTTCGTTTTCTGCTTCAGGGAAAACGCTCACTAGCCCGGCTCTAACAGATCTCAGTACTCCTACTGCTGGTCCTAATGTGGAAACAACATCTCCAAGTTCAGATACAGTTCGCAACCTTAATACTATCTGTTCAAGAGCGAGTCTGGCGTTTATTATCAATTTTTCCATTTTGCGAACTTCTGCCAATTCATTGGCGAAAACGTTTGCGCGGGCGGTGTCATGCTTGGTGTAGGCGTCGACGATCCTTGCGAATATTGTTTTGTCTCTTTGGCTGAACCTTTCCGTGGCTTGATCTAGCTTTTGCACTTGAAGTTCTATGCGTCTGACAGCGAAGTCTAATCGTGGTTTTAATGGTCCTGGTGGCTTCACAGCATCTTTTATGCGGTCTGTGAATGGTTGATCGTCCCTCTTGTATTCCCATTTCTTAGCAAATCTTTCTGACAAATTAGTGCCTCCGAAAAGAAAGGTGCAGTAGAATAATCTTATACATTGTTAATATGTTGAAAATATGCACGTATATACGTAGAGATATACACACCAGCAAAAGCTGTTTTAGGCTTTAATTGGAAAATTGAAAGATTCCATAGGTAGTTTTCGGATCTTAGACAAAAACGTGTAAGTTAGACTAAAAAGAACCTTAGATCAATTGCTAAACCACAAAGGTGAACTAAATGGGTGAAAGATTAAGGGTATTTGGAATAGTAGCCCTCCTAGGATTCATGGCTGGTGTCATTGCCCAACTGACGGCTGACTATATAATTCCATGGCTTCTTGTAGTACTGCCACAGCTTGTTCAAATAAGATTTCTGGTGTCAGGATTCGCAGGCGCCTGTCTGACGGTTGTTCTAGTAAGCATCTGGGCATATGTAACCGGACCTTCAGAAAGATAGAAAATTCTTCATTTCTTTCTTAATTCACAAATTTCTAGTT
>CAZDZM010000072.1:0-7106 GCA_964509945.1 uncultured Candidatus Bathyarchaeia archaeon | reverse complement strand
ATGACCAACAACATTAGCCACCGTTACCATGTACTCATCATTCACAAAACTGTAATATTTGTCAAGGACAGCGTCAAATTTCTTGTCTTCGTCGACCTTCGTTAGACTAGCAATCATTGCTAAAGCATTCCAGATTATGATCCTGGATTTGCAGTCCAAAAGGTCGACGATAGAACAGAAATGGATACGCACGCGCGCTGAATGAGGCACTAGGACTGGAAATAACAGAAAAGGAGAGAGAAGCTTTCAAATACGTTCCAACGTAGAAATTATCTAGCGTGCGCGGTAATAGGAAACGGGTGGTTGAAAGAAGGTGAATGCAAACAACCGAATCAAAGTTTTGCAGCATATTGAAAAGAACAGGGAAGAGACGATTAACTTTTTACAGGAACTCGTTAGGATTCCAAGTGTAACAGGAAGTGAGAAGGAGATACAAGAATTCATATCAAAAAAATTAAATCAGATGGGTCTGTCAGTTGATGTTTGGGAACCTGACATTAACGAACTCAACAAGCACCCCGCTTACGTTCCCACAAGCAATGATTACAAGAACAGACCCAACGTGGTTGGTGTAAAAAAAGGCAAAGGCAAGGGTAGGTCATTGCTGCTCAATGGGCACGTTGACGTTATTCCTCCAGGTTCGCTCGACGCATGGACAAAAAGCCCTTGGAGTGCCAAAGTTGAAAACGGAGCAATCTACGGGCGCGGTTCTTCTGACATGAAAAGCGGCTTAGCCGCGATGACTATGGCGTTGGACGCGGTTATTAAATCTAAAATAGCCCTTAAAGGCGACGTTATTCTCGAATACACCGTTGACGAGGAACTAAGCGGAAACGGAACCCTCGCCAGTGTCTTGAGAGGCTACAAAGCAGACGCTGGAATAAGTTGCGAGACAAGCAGCCTCAGAGTACAGCCAGCCTCTATCGGACGCATTTGGTTCGAGATTTCTGTGCAGGGCAAACCCGCAGGCATACAAAGAAGATGGGAAGGCATAAACGCAATAGTTGAAGGCTACAAAATTGTGCAAGCGGTTTCAGACCTTGAAGAAATGAGAATCGCCAACTTGAGTCATCCTCTCTATCCAGACACGCGAGAAGCTTTACCCTGTATGATTTGCGTGTTCCAAGCAGGTTCCTACCCCAGTGCCTTTCCCGACACTTGTCTTCTCAAAGGTAGCCTTGCCACCTTGCCAGGAGAAGATTCGAGCCAAGTAAAGAAAACCTTTGTTAAGCACATTAATAAAGCCGCTCAAAGCGACCCCTGGCTCAAACAGCACCTTCCAGAAACCAAATTCGCAGGATACTTCGCTGAACCGTCAGAAATACCTGTTAACCATCCTATTGTCAAGACTGTTTCGCACAATTTCAGTCTGCTCACACACAAAGAATCAATAGTAACCGGAAGGAACGGTGCTGCTGACACAAGGTTTCTCAACAAATATGGTGATACCCCATCTGTCATATTTGGTCCTGGTTTAACCGAACAGATGCATGCAACCAATGAATATGTCAAGATCGAAGATTTGATGCTTGCAACAAAAGTACTGGCCCTAACAATCCTCGACTGGTGCAAGCAGGCCTATTAAAAGCTCTTTAAAAGACATTCTCAGCCTGCTCATCCCGTTAGGTTGGACAAAGGAGGGTATACCGCCTCTAGAGAAGCTCGTTGAGCTCGGTATTCAAGGCAATGGGAAGCTATCGAAAGATGGGAAGTAGATAATGATGAAAGAAAGAAAATATGTAGATTTGGGTTCATCAAAACATAAATTTGTGGACGTAGATCCAAGCAGATGCATTGGTTGCGGGATTTGTGAACTAGTTCGTTCACTCGAAAAAAGCGACAAGTTTTCAACCCTTTGAAGCCCAGAATAAAGGTTCGAAGATTACATCCGACAGTTAACATGGCCATGACTTGTTGATTATGCGAGAAGGCAACTTCCGTAAGAGCTTGTTCGCGTAATGCGCTCATACAGTCAGAAAGAACAGGTACTATTATGGTAGACAAACGAAAGTGTGATGGACGTGGTTGGTGCATCAAAGCATGCCCTTATGGCAGTATCGCCATAGATAGAAATTAAATCGGATTCAACCCGTTCCTCGCCTCTCCTAAAGCATTACTCATAGGAAGACGCAACGTGAAAGTAATGCTTGAGAAATGTCCTGTAAAATATAGAAGGGAATACGTTGAAAATAAAGTATCGCGCGCTAAGCGATAATCTTATAGCATGCACTACTGTGACTGATTTCAGTGACATCACTATGCATTCGTTAGCCGAGGCTTTGAAAAAAACTGGGCTTAAGGGAAGAAGCTTGATTTCCATACGAAACTTCAGAAAAGAGGAGATAAAGAGACTTTTTGAGGCTACTAAATTAATGGAGCCCTATATGAAGGTAGGACTAAGCCTCTTGCCCAGAAAGGTTTTAGCAACTTTGTTTTTTGAACCGAGCACTAGGACAAAATTTAGCTTTGAAACAGCTATGCACAAACTTGGCGGGGATGTCATAAGTGAATCAACACCATACACATCCTCGTCTATAGCAAAGGAGGAGTCTCTGGATGACATGATTAGGGTAATCTCAAAATATGTTGACATCATAGTGTTAAGGCACCCGAATTCAGAAGAAGCAATAAGAGCCGTACAGGCTTCTGATGTCCCGATTATCTCTGGGGGCTTTGGGGATTTAGAACATCCAACTCAAGCTCTACTGGACCTGTACACAATATGGCGTACATTTGGCAGAATTAAAAATCTAAAAGTCATTATCGCTAGCCCTGACCTTAAAGCAGCGAGGACTGGGCACTCTCTAGCATATGGACTCGCTAAATTAGATGCAGAGATAATTTTAGCCAGTTCGAAAGAACTCAAAATGCCAAAAGAAACAATTGAAAATCTTCGTAGAATGAAGGCTAGCGTTACAGAGTTTTTTGATCCACTTAATTTTGATGAACTCGTAAGTTCTTCAGACGTTGTATACTTTCCTGGATGTAGAGTACCATGCGGCCCTAAAAGAGATGCTTTCAGAAATATAGCTTCAAAGTACTTCATACAACTAGAAACTTTGGAAAAGACAAAAGAGAAATTAGGGAAAATGGTTTATGTCATGCATCCATTACCAAGATTTCCTGGAGAAATAGATCCTCGAATAGATCAGACCCATCATGCTCTATACTTTAAACAGATAGAATATAGTATCCCCATCCGCATGACCATCATAGCGTCCATATTGGACTGATGGGAACAATGCTTTGCATCAACAAGCCTAGTAAATATTGCCCTAAATGTTCACTGACTTAGTAAATCAACCATCGTGAAAGCCAATGCTTTAGTGGCTTCGGTGACTTTATCGATTGGAACCACATCGTTGGAAGTGTGTGCGAATTTTGGATCTCCTGGCCCAAAGGCAACAGACTCGATACCAACACTGTTCAAATAACCCCCGTCGCAGATATATCTGACATAAGTCTTCTCACTATTTTTTCCTGTGACAGTGGTAATCGCTTTGCATAATGATTTCACTATAGGCAGATCTGGGTTCACGTCAAAAGGGAGTTGAAGCATTTCAACAATTTTGAAATCTAAAGTCTCTGACTTGAAACTCTGAATTTTTACCTCTGCATCAAGCTCAGGATCAGTTTGCTTGAGCCTTTCTACAAGAGCACTAAGCTCCATCCTAGCCTTCTCAGGTGTCTCATTAGGAAGCAACCTTCTGTCAAATATCGCAATGCATGTATCAGGTATTGTGGCATGCGATTTTGGCAAGCATTCTATGCCTACCGCTGTTAAAGCTGCGCTGCCTAGCCGTACATGAACAGGCATTGTCAACTTCTTCGAGGCTTCTACGATTCTCGCCATTTTCTCTAGAGCGTTAATACCCAGTTCAGGCGTGCTACTGTGGACGCTTCGGCCGCTTACAGTTACTTCCAAGTCAACGCGACCACGGGCTCCCAAGCAGACTTCATTATTTGTGTACATGCCAACAATACCCATATCAGCATGTAAACCGTCCTTCTCAACCATGTAAATTGCCGCTTCGTGATTGCCCGTTTCTCCAGCGGTGCTCACTGCAAGTATAAAGTCCCCTTTGAGTTTTATTTTCGAGTCCATCACAGCTTTTGCGGCCATATACATCGCCGCTAGGATACTTTTTTGCTCCACTACCCCTCGACCTCGAATAACTTTACCTGGAACTCCAAACTGTACACCATCCAACATTTTGGCTGTGAAGGGGTCATTCATATCACCGGCGGGAAAGGTTCCAGCATAAGCAAAGTACATTAAGGATCGATGCTTTGCTGAGCCTTTGATCCTAGCTATTAAATTTCCCATGCCGTCGATTTCAACTTCGTCAAAACCAACTGACTTTACGTGCCCGGCCACACGTCTTACAAAATCTTTCACTTTTCCTATATCGTTTTGAGGACTCGGGATCTCGATCAGTTCACTTAAATAGTCAAGTATTTGATTCTCATTAATTTTTTCCAAAATGTTTTGGTACACTTTCCCTCCCCACATGTTTTTATCTTTAGAAATTAGATATAAAAGCATACTTAAGAAAAGTGAGGGACTTTATTACGACCGATCTCTCAGTAAATTTTGCAGGTCTTAGTCTTAATAATCCCTTACTGGTTGCTGCAGGACCTCTGATAACTAGTGTACAAAGAGCGAAGAAAGCAGAAAAGGCAGGTGCGGGGGCGATCGTTACGAAGTTGATAGTTAATGTTTCACCAGAAACAAAGTGGATGGTTTTGGAACGTCCAAGATATATATGGAATTCGAAATATAAGGCGGTTATAGATGTTACGGAAGCTCGTTTGTCTTTGCAGCAGGGAATGGACCTAGTGCGAAAATTGAAGAAAGAAGTTAGAATTCCCGTTATCGGCAATATAATGGACAGATCAGTAAACCTTCCGAACTTGGAAGGCTGGCTCCGAGTCGCGAATGCGATCGAGGAGGCAGGAGCGGACATGCTGGAGTTGAATGTATCATGTGAACACATTGTGCGACTCCTTGGTCACCATTCAAATCTAGTGCCAGCCATAGTGAAAACAATAGCGAAGAACTCCAGTGTACCCATCAGCGTAAAGATTCCACCCTCTCTTGATCCAGAAAGAATTATTCAGTTTGCCAAAGCGTGTAAAGATTCTGGTGGCGATGCCATTACCGCTATCAATGGAGGACCGGCCATATTTGGGGTGGATATTGAGCATGCAGGGAGGCCCTCATACGAACATATAAACGTCAAGAAGGCACAGTATTTGGACGTCGCCGCAATGGGCCCCTATCTGAAACCCATTTCCCTCTGGGTGGTTGCGACAATCACAGCTAATGTAGACATACAAGTTTCAGGTGTAGGAGGAATTATGGATTGGAGAGATGCTGTCGAGATGCTCATGTTGGGTGCAAATAATATACAGGTGTGTACTGCCCTAATAGTGCACGGTTTTGGACTTCTGCAAAAAATGACGGAGGGATTGAACTCTTTCATGCGAAACAACGGGTATGAAACAATAGAGGCTTTCAGAGGTGCCGCCTTAAAATACTTCGGCGGCAATGTAGAAGTTTTACCAATAAAAGTCAAAGTACTCAGCGAAAAATGTACAGGGTGCGGAGTTTGCGCCAATTTTGGATCATGTGATGCGATCTCAATGGGCGATAAGGTAGCCCAAGTGGACATCGATAAATGCAGCGGGTGTGCACTTTGTATTCAGTTTTGCCCAGCTAAAGCAATAGTTGTTGCGCGCGCGCTAAAAAATTAGGGACTATTTTTAAACTTTATAGGCCCAAGTAGGCTTTTTTAACCAATTCGCTGTTGAGAAGTTCTTTACCTTTTCCTTCGAGCACTATCTTGCCAGTCTCTAGTACATATGCTTTGTTTGCTATCGATAATGCTTGTCGAGTGTTCTGTTCAACGAGGAGAATGGCGACTCCTTGTTCGTGGATTTTCGTTATGGTTTCAAAGGTTGCTTGCACTACTTTCGGAGCCAACCCCAGAGAGGGTTCATCCAGCATAAGTAGTTTTGGTTGCGACATCAAACCTCGTGCTATAGCCAACATTTGTTGTTCTCCGCCGCTCAGGGTTCCGGCTTGTTGCGCTGTTCTCTCCTTCAAGATGGGAAAAAGTTCATAGACCCACTTCATGCTTTCACCTTTGTTTTCTCTAGCCTCGGGTGTGCATGCCCCTAATTCAAGGTTTTCAAGAACCGACATGAAGGGAAAGACCCTTTTTCCCTCCATAATATGGGAAATACCTTTCCTGACGATAGTATATGGCGGTGTCCTGTCTATCTTCTCTCCAAAAAACGTTATGCTTCCTGAAGCTGGATGAAGGTGCCCAGAGACAGTTCTAAGTATGGTGCTTTTGCCAGCTCCATTGGAGCCTACCACAGCGACGAACTCGCCTTCTCCAACTGCAATGGATACGCTCCATAAGGCTTGGACTTTTCCATAAAAAGCGTCTATATCCTTTACCTCAAGCATACGTGTGCGCCTCCCCTAAGTATGCATCAATAACTTTCTTATCGTTAGATACGTCCCTAGGTTTGCCTTCAGCTATTTTCTCGCCATGATGGAGCACTATTATTCTGTCCGAGATTCCCATAACAGCCTTCATGACGTGCTCAACGACAAACAGTGTAATTCCCTTACCGCGTACCTCTCTCAGTAATTTCATGCAGTCCTCAATTTCCACATCGTTTAAGCCTGCCACCACTTCGTCAAGCAAGAGTATATCTGCTTTTGTAAGCATTGCTCTTGTCAGTTCAAGTCGCCTTCGATCTGGTACTGTTAAGCTGTCAGGAAAGTCATCTTTTTTTGGTGCGAGCCCGGTAAATTCGAGCATCTCCATAATTTCACGTTTAGTGTCTGGTGTAATTCCTCTCTTACCTCCTTTTCCGTAGAGCGCCGCGACGCGCATGTTATCGAAAACTGTCATTCCTGAGAAGGGCTTAACTATCTGAAATGTTCTGCACATGCCCTTCTTGCAGATTTGATGTGTCGCGAGACCTGTAATATTTTCTTCCTTGAATTTTATCGTTCCAGAATCTGGCTTATAGACCCCTGTTATCAAGTTGAACAATGTTGTTTTTCCTGCTCCATTTGGTCCAAT
>CAZDZM010000071.1:3287-7159 GCA_964509945.1 uncultured Candidatus Bathyarchaeia archaeon | reverse complement strand
ATTAAATCGAGGGTGCTGGAAGAAGGGAAGATAATGATCAAATTAAAAACTATTGCGGTGTTTTTCTTCGCTTTGGTACTCACGGCCGTAGTGACAGCATATGTCATGAAAACGGTGTATCTGCCAACGACCTTCACGATTGAAAAGACCTACAACATAGAACTTTATGAAACTGACGGGCAAACGCCATTGACATCGCTACCTTTCGGGCAGTGCGTAAAAGACAGGGCAAAATACATGCCTGGCGGAGGCGAAAGCCCACCAACAGAAGAGTTCTACTTTTTAAATAACACTAATGAGGCTCCGTTTTACATCGGTTTTAACGTTTCAGGCGCCCCTTCAGACGTTCTATTTCGCATATGGTTTAAGAGGGGTGATGCTCCAGGTTGGTGGAGTGGCGAAGTTGACACGAGTTCGCCCGCAACTGTCATTTATGATATGATAATACAAAGCAGTCTTACAAATTCTGACCCGAATACCCAGTTTGCCTATTGGTACATTCTAATACTACCGAAACCAACTTCCACAGGCGACACTTATAGTGCTTTACTCGTCTTCACAGCTCATGATTCATCCAGTGGCTAAAAGACAAGCGAAAACACGAAGCAAACAAGCTCCTCCTTTTTCTATATAAATTACTGCTGTTTCGGTTAATTACTTGATCTTAATTGTAGTTGACAGAAACGATTTTCTCTTTGCGATTTTTATGAATTTTAGCAAAGTCTTTATCGAATCGATTAACTATATGTCGGTGGAGAACGCTTTCAGATGGTATCTCAAACTAACTGGCTGCCAATTCTAATTGAATGCAAAGACAAAGTGAAGAAGCAAATTGACGCATACTTTAAGACTCTGAGCCAACCGCAGCCTAGCTTGGGTACGGGCGCCGGAGGTGACCCCATCAAGCAGGTCGATTTGGCTGCAGAAAAAGCCATCGTGGAGACGTTGGAAGAGCGCGGGATCTCATTTACGCTTATAAGCGAAGAATCTGGAGTGAAAGAATTTGGCGAAACTCCTAATGAGTGTTACGTGACCGCGGATCCCATAGATGGCACGACCAACCTTATTAGGCGAGTCCCTTTCTACGCGACTTCCATTGCTGTCTCCAAAAAACCAGTTCTCTCCAACGTCTGTGCGGCTTTGGTAACCGATCTCTTTCACGGCACAACTTACACTGCACAAAAAAGTAAAGGTGCGTTTCGTGACGGCGAAAAGATAGCTCCGTCAAAAAATGCGTTGTTGGAAGACGCTGTCATAGGCTTGGATTTGAACGCGTACAAGGTTGAAAAAATCGCGCCTTTGTTGACGGACCTAATTAAGAGGACGAAGCACATACGGCATTTTGGCGCTAACGCCCTTGAACTTTGCTACGTGGCTGACGGTACAACAGATGCCTTCATCGACATCCGCGGAAAACTGCGAACAACCGATGTGGCAGCCGCTTGGCTGATAGTGCAAGAAGCTGGCGGAAGAATAACAGTGCCTGAAGGCGAACCACTGGAGGCCTTACTGGATCCGAAACAAACAGTTGAATTTATAGCCGCAAACAGGGAGATCCACCCGACAATACTCAGAATGATTAAACAGAAAAAGGAAGCAAAATGATAACGCTACTGATGCCTTATCCAGCCGCGCTAATAAAGGCGCAAAAAACCAAAACCTTAGCCATAGCCGATCTGCACATAGGGTGGGAGATGGCGCTCTCGGAAAAGGGCATCCATGTTCCAACCCAAACGCCGAAAATTCTTCAAAAACTTACCATGCTTCTGACCCGGTATAAACCTGAAAAACTCCTAATTTTAGGCGATGTTAAGCACACTGTTGCCACTGCGGAGATGGGCGAATGGCATGACATACCTGAATTCTTCGACGAGCTGAAAAGGCACGTGAGTGATATAAGCATAATTCGCGGCAACCATGACGGAAATCTTGAGCCACTATTACCAGAAAACATAGAACTGCTTCCAGCAACAGGAACAACTTTTGGTGAGGTTGGCTTCTTCCATGGCCACCAATGGCTTTCACCGATGCTTCTGAAATGCAGAACCCTAATTATGGGCCACGTTCACCCAGTCATAGCCTTCCGCGACCCCGCGGGCTTCAAAATCACAAGACAAATCTGGGTAAAAGCAAACTGCAGTGGCGATCAACTGTCCCAAATTCTACTACAGAAAAACAGAATAAAGATTGAAAATACGCCGCAAGAAACACTGCAGAAACATTATGGCATCAGATCAAAAACTTCCCAGTTTTTCATAATGCCTTCCTTCAACGACTTCCTAGGCGGCAGACCCATAAACGAAAGAAAGCCAAGCGGAAAAGCTAGAACCGAAAGAATCGTTGGGCCAGTTCTCCGTTCAGAAGCAGTTGACATTGATAATTCTGAAATCTATCTTCTAGATGGCACTTTTCTCGGAACCCTGAGCCAACTCAGACATCTGAGCTAGCGGCCATACAGCATAAAATTTATAGAATGCACGTGACTCAAGTTAATGTGGTGAAAAAATGCCAACAGAAGATGAAGATTATCCAGACTGGTTTAGGAAGAGGCGTTATCCATTAAGCAAAGACTTTCTCTTCTGGGACATTGATCGCATATTTCGCGAAATGGAAAAAATGATGGAAGAAGAATTCAAAGATTTCACTTCACAAATCCCTAAAGACTACGTTAGGGAGCGTAAACTTCCAGACGGCTCAACCGCGCGGGAATGGGGGCCTTTCGTCTACGGCTACAGCATGAAAATAGGTCCAGATGGAAAACCTGAAATCCGCGAATTCGGCAACATCAAGAAGAGCCTTCGAGGGCCGCAAGTGAAAGAAGAACGTGAACCCCTCGTAGACATCGTTGAAACAGACGGCGAAGTTCACGTGGTCGTGGAATTACCGGGCGTGGAGAAAAGCGACATTAAACTTCATGGAACAGAAGTCGCCCTAACGATATCAGTTGATACCCCACAGTACAAGTATTACAAAGAAGTCACGCTGCCAGCAAAAGTAAACGTGAAAGAGGCTAAAACAGCTTACAAAAACGGCGTCTTAGAGGTCACGCTGCCCAAAGCCGAAGCTGGAAAGAAACCAAAGGGCGAACCAATAAACGTAGGATAACCACAGACTCGCCCCCTTCTTTGCAAAGTCCGTGTCCTCCATGAACGAAAACTCTGAAGTTGAAACACTAAACTCCATGTGCAAAGAAGCAAAAGCAGAAGGCAAATTATCTGGCAAAAACCTGACAAAACTTTATGAAATTTTCGGACAGCGATTCACAAGAGCCTTTGAAGCCTTAAAAGAAGACCGGGTGAAAAAATATGTCTTTAAGCCAAGTGGCAGAACCGTTTGGATAGTCGTCGGAAGAGAGCGAGATTACCTGATAATGCCAGAAGCCGAGTTTTGCACCTGCGATGACTTCTACTTCCGAGTTTTAGACAAAGAAGTGCACTTATGTTATCATTTAATTGCACAGAAAATAGCCCGTAACCTCGTATGGTACGAAACCATAGAAGAAGGCGATGAACTCTACGAAACATTAATGAATGAATGGAAAAAGGCCACTGTTTAAATATTCCAACTTCAAAGATAAATGGAAATAGGGATACGACGCAATGGAAATAGGTGCCTACTTCGAAACTCTCAAGTACATCCTCATGGCAGCAACGTTCGTCGCATTAGTTTTGATATTCCTCTACACCTTTTACGGAAAAGAAGAAAAAGAAAGCTAAAAAACCGCCCTAACCACTAGATCCGCTCAATCTTCTTCTCATAAACACAAACATTACTACACTCAGAACCGCGAGGATTATGCCAAACAAAACCATCCATGTGGCCTCTGGGCCAGCGCCGATCACGATAGGAAACGGACCAATGAAAATAACGGC
>CAZDZM010000071.1:0-3187 GCA_964509945.1 uncultured Candidatus Bathyarchaeia archaeon | reverse complement strand
AATTGTGCTAGTAACTTAGATACCGTTAAACTTCTCAGTAAGACTTTATAGCCTCATCTCATCCTAATCCTCGGCGGCGGCAGAGCTAAAATGACGATTGAAGAAATAATCAAGCAAATCTTGTCGAAACATCCGGAAATCCCAAGAGAACAAATTCTCGAAAGACTAGCAAAAGAAAAAACTAAAACTGGCGGCCTAATTTCAGATGTGGCTCTTTTGCGAATGCTTGCAGCCGAGTTCGGCACTGATCTTCCACAGAACGAGGTTCACGCACACAAGCTTTCACTGAGAGATTTGATTCCAAGCTTGAGCGACGTCACAGTTTCAGGCCGTATTGTGGCTGCTTTTACTCCCAAGGCTTTTGAAGGAAAAAGAAGTGGAAAATTTGCAAGCTTGTTCATCGCTGATAAGGACGCCGTTCTCCGCGTCGTCTTCTGGAATGATAAAGTGAACCTCATTGAATCGGGCGCGGTAAAAGTTGGACAAATAATACGCCTATCTCATGGGTACACCAGAGAAGACCGCAATGGCAAAGTCGAGCTTCACATAGGCAGCAAAAGCGAAATTGAGATCAATCCGCAAAACGTAGAAGCGGAGGATTATGCCACTATAAGCAAGTTTGCCACAAGGATTGTAGAAATAACTCCAGCTGATAAAAACAAAAGAGTCAATGTTGTAGGTGCGGTCAGCGCGCTTTTCCCACCTTCCACCTTCAAAAGAAGAGATTTGAGTTCTGGAAAAGTGATGCGGTTTACGCTAGCTGACAAAACAGGCGAGATTCCGGTTGTTGTTTGGAACGAAAAAGTTGATGAACTCGAAAGAACGCTGAAGAAAAACGTCGAGCTAGATATAGTGAACGCTAAAGTCAAGACAGCGTTAGGTGGAGGACTAGAAATCCACGTTGACGCTGGAACCTATGCAGGAGTATCTGCAAAGACAGAAGAATTCATAAAGGTAGCAAATCTAAAGGAAGGTCTCAGCAGTGTTAATGTTGAAGGAGAGGTTGCCACACGACCTGCCATTAGGGATGTGAAAACATCTAAGGGTGAAGTTGTAAAAATCGCTGTTTTCGAGTTGAAAGATGAAACTGGCAAAATATGGGTTTCAGCTTGGCGAAAACACGCAGATGTCCTGATCAACGTGAGAGTCGGCGATAAAATTATCATAAAGAACGCCTACGTCAAAAAGGGGTTCAGCGATCAGCAGGAGTTATCAACAAGAAGTGCAACATCTATAATTGTCTCTTCATAGTGTACGGTGGACTAAGTCCCTAAAAGAGATTTTCAATTCAAATTTGGAATGAGGGCGAGTTATCAGATTTTCTGGAAGAAGCGTGATTTTAGTTGTTTTTCACTACCAACTGCGCAAGACTATCATGGTGTTCGTCTTTACGACTCCTTCAACTCGGCGGACTTTTTCAACACATTCATTGACTTCTGCCACGTTCATACCGCTTACAAAAGCAACAATGTCGTATTCGCCCGTAATCTCATAGATGGTTTCAACATTAGGGATTTTCTTTATCTTCTTTGAAACCTCTTGAGTTGGGAAAGAAGGATTTATCGCAAGCAAGGTAATTGCCTCTGCCCCTTCCATAACTCCAATTTTAATTGTGAACTTTCTTATTACGCCAGAATCTAAAAGTGTCTTAACCCTTTTCCTGACAGCTCCCTCAGATAGGCCAACTTTTTTTCCAATATCGCTATAGCTGGCTCTTCCATCATTCTTCAAAATCTTGATTATCTCTCTATCAGCTTCATCCATTTTTCTTCACTTCTATTCTTAGATGCGGAAAAATTTAACGATTTCTGAAATTTGCAGTCGTTATTGCTACGAATTTCGTTGAATGTTGCACTCTGTTGTCAAATTTTTAAAGTGCTTCATGAGGACGCCATAGAATACCTGCTTTTGTGACGCATCAGTTAGAACATTTCTAGCTCAGAATGTTACAAACAAGTCACAATATTTAAAAGAAAGTCGACCGAATGAAAGAGACATTTCCGCTCAATGCTTAGGTAGAAGCACTATGGTCAAGCACTATCGGTCTGAACTTTGGTACGAATTCCGCAATAAAAGTTGGAAATCAATTAGAATTGATCATTTAATTTCCGAAAACCTTATTAGAAAGGTCGATTTCTGTACTACTACTCTTAAAACCGAGGCAAGAGATGACTATGATGAAAGCTAAGTGTCCTGACTGTGATGCAGAACTCGAAGTTCCCACGGATATTATACAAGGAGAGATACTAAGCTGTCCCGGCTGTGGACTGGAACTCGAAGTGAAAGAGATAACCGGGGAGTCCATAGGTCTTCAAGAGCTGGTGATAGAAGGAGAAGACTGGGGGGAATAGTCAGCATTCACTAGCCCCGTCTTGTCTTTGTGTTGCTGAATGGAAGAATATTGGAAACAGCCCAAAACCTGATCATAGCTCAAATGAGATGCCAAACCAATGAGTATAGGACTTTTGTACGAGCGATCTGAAACCGATGAGATGGGCATAAGACTAACTGCTGAAGAATTACACATTGACCTAGAGTACATTCCTTTTCGTAAAATTTCCATAAGCATGGATGAAAATGGATATAACATTAGGAGCAAAGGAAAAAACTATTCAGATGCCATCAAAGATGTCGCGGTAGTTTTAAACAGAACTCAGAGCAAGAACCGAAGACTGTTTGCAACTTATCTAATGGAAACGTTCGGCAAGCACGTCATAAATCCTTCATCAGTTGAATCTGTATGCTATAGCAAACTTCGAACCCTGCTCCATTTTTGGATGGCTGGAATTAAAATTCCAAAGACAGTCTACGTTCCATGCGACTCACGTGAAACAATGAAAGACGGAACCGAAATCCACAACGAAGAAGACATCGCAGATTTGTTGCAACAAGAACTTGGCAATGCAGAAATTGTAGTGAAACCAGACGCTGGAACTCATGGACGCATGGTCAGTCTTGCTAAGAACCGACAAGAACTCCTAACGAATATTCAACAAACCAAGTCCACAATAATTAACCCTGTAGGGATTCTAGCCCAAGAATTCATCCAAAAATGGTTTTACGACCTAAGAATTATCGTTACAAAAGAAAAGGGAAAAGCCCCATATTGTCATCCAAAAGCGTTAGCCAGGGCAGGATTCAAAGATTTTAGAACAAACACGTTTCTCGGCAATCTTGTTTTTGATGC
>CAZDZM010000070.1:0-7231 GCA_964509945.1 uncultured Candidatus Bathyarchaeia archaeon | reverse complement strand
GCCCCTGAACCATAGCTAACGATCAGAATGCGTTCTCCAGGCTTAGCGATGTCTAAAACGGCTGACAAGCCAACGGGTGAGGAGCCCGAGTATGTGTTACCAAACTTGTTCACTTGAAGCGAGGGCAGATACTGTTCATCTTTAAATCCGAGTTCTCTTGCAATTCTGACTGGGAACTGAACGTTGGGTTGGTGTGCAACAAAGTAGTTAATGTCGCCTACTTGTAGATTAAGTCGTTCCATTAGTTTTTTGGCTGCTTTTCTGATATGTTTAAAATATGCAGGATCTCCTGTGAATCTTCCTCCGTGCATTGGGAATGATTCGCCGTCTCTCCGCCAAAAGTCGGGCGTGTCAGAGGTGCATGAGTACCATCCTTCGATTTCGGCTATAACGTCATATTTTCCGAATATGAAGGCGGATCCGCCATACCCGACAAATAAGTCTAATTCTCCGCCTGGGCAGTCTCTCGGGGCTGCTTGAGAATTGTCCGTACCTATTACCATGGCATATTTTATGCCTGATTTTGGATAGCTGACCAACGAGGCAGAGTCCTTGAACATGCTGGAGGCAGCCTTGCACGCGAATTCTGTATCTATCGCGTCAACTCCCTGCATGTCTTCGTCTTCTTCTCCAAGCTTCAAGACTTGGGCGACCTTTGAAGCTATGGGTTTGACGGCGTAGGGGTTTGATTCTGAGCCTACATAGATTTTGCCGATATGTGTGCTGTCAACTCCGGAGTGGATTAACGCGAGCTTTCCAGCTTCGACAGCAGCTGTTATCGCGTCTTCGTCAATGAATGGTATTGATCGTTCCATGCTGCCTTCTTTTATTCTGAACTTTGAAGTGTAAATCCCGTATCCAACAATTCCTGGTGAAGCGTACTCTTTATCTGGCTTCACGATAGTGTATTCTTGGTGGGGATAGTACTCGTCTGCAAAGGTAAACGCCAAAGAAATTGTTGGAATGATGTCGCTTCTGTCGACTGAATAGCGTCTCCGAAATCTTGGAAGAACTTCTCTTCCTTCAAAAGCTGAAAAGTCAACAACTTCGTCGCCCTTGATTATTCGGTCAGTCAATCTGCCTGGAACACGGATTTTTCCGTTATGGAACGATACCATACCGTAAATATAGCTGCCCAATTTTGTAAACTTGTTTGTTGGTTCGTTGACAAGCGTACATATCTCAAGTTTGCCTTTTTCATAGAATAAGTCCATAGCTGCCATTTTTCCGAAGCTTTTTCTTCCACAGTCTCCGCAGTAGTCCCTTGTCTCAAAATATTCTTTTCCACAAATCTGACAGCGGCTTCCTTTGAGTCTGTCTCCAAGATAAGAGATTCTTCTCTCTATTGGCTCACTGCTCATCTCTATTTCCTCCCTAAAATGCAAACATAACCTTTAGTTCCGAAGCCTTCAAGCTCAAGTGTACATCCGTGCTCCAGTTCCTTGTCGTTTTTCACTTGCCTTTCCCCGGCTTCGCCTCTCAACTGCTTGAAAATTTCAAAAATCTGGGCACCCCCCGTGGCACCTAAGGGATTTCCATCTGCCTTTAATCCACCATTAGTGTTTGCGAAGAGTTTTTTTCCTTCCACTTCATAATAGCCCTTATAATCTTTGCAGCTTTCATATATGCTTCTCCACGCTCTCCCATGCTCGCAGAACCCTAAATCTTCCAAGGATATCATTTCCATGACTGTGGATTGGTCGTAAAGCTCAACAATTTGTATATCCCATAGGCTTATTCCGGCGGCTTTTAGAGCATTTCGCATTGCAATTTCGCTCGCGACAAATCGTGTCAAGTCTTCTCTCGCTGGAAAGTCTAGATAATCTGTTGCTGAAGAACAACCCAGAATGTAAATAGGCTTGTCTGATAATTTTTTGGCTGTCTCTTCGTTGGTAAGAATCAGAGCCGAAGCTCCGTCAGAGATGGATGCAAAATCGTAAAGGCCTAAAGGTTTTCGTGTTTCTTTTCTTGAGTTCAAAACTTGTTCAACGGTTATCTTTCTCTGGTACTGGGCATACTCATTTTTTGTCGCGTTGAAATGATTTTTGACTGAAATTTGCGCTAGAGCTGTGTTCAATTTCTCAAGGTTTTCGCCTGTTATCTCGTATTTTTTAATGTAGGCTCGAAGCATTAATTCATGGTTTGACTCCGGGGTGCATCCTGCGTAATAGCTCCATGGGTCTTCCAGAAGCATTAGGTCATCGCGAATCTTGTCCCAGCGGTCTGTCATTTTTTCCAGTCCACCAACAAGAACTAAGTTATATTTTCCAGCTTGGATGGCGTTGCAAGCGTTTAACAGGGCTGAGCTGAATGAGCGTGTCGACTCCATTGGAACATGGAGTTCAGTGAGTTCTGAAAGGAAGCCTTCCTCCAGTCCAAGTTTGTTTGTGATTGGAAGAAAATAGTCTGAAAGGTAGCAGGCCTCTAGATCTTTGCGTTCTATGTCTGTTTCACTTGAAGCCTTAAGCCAGGCCTCTGCAATCAGTCTTTCCGGTTCTTTCTCGTAATGTTCTCCAAACTTCGTTCTCCCAACTGCAATTATAGCTGGACGATTTTGCGTCACACCTTTCCCTTCTCACTCTTTAGCAAATATCCCTTCGAAATGACCTTTTAAGTGTTTGCCAATTTTCTCCTTCTGTAGGGGTCACAACTTGCATGATGAAATGGCTCTAAGCCTCAATTTCTTTTAGCCTCTCCGTTAATTCCTCTATTAGTCTCTCTAATCCACTGCTTAGTTCCACTGCGTTTGCAGCTTTTCCCTTCAGTTTTTTATACTTCTTAGGAATTCTTGAAAGGCATTCAGAAGCTCTTTTTCTTATATCCTCAAGGGATGGGAAAGTATAGACTATTCTTCCTTGTTCCATCACCTTGGCGAGTAAAGGCTCCCCTCCTATTTTCTCACTCTCTAGCGCAATTACATCTTTCACGAAATTGCCATTTTTATCCTTAAATCGGAAGACTTGTTTTCTTCCTGGAAGGGTAATTTTCCCTTCACTTAACTTCATAATTGGCGAAAACTTGCCGTTTTTGTCCATTTTTTCGCAGAGCTTATAAATAATGTCGACGTAAGGCCTATCTGCTGAAGTTCCCATTTTGGTTCCAACGCCAAATGCATCGATTTTTGCATCTTTTTTGAGTAGTTCCTGTATCTTGTATTCATCTAGATCTCCGCTTGCGAAGATCTTGACGTATTTTAAACCGTTTTTATCGAGCATTTCCCTAACCTTTTTGCTTATCTCTGCCAAATCTCCGCTGTCAAGTCTTACTGCGCCTAGCTTGAACCCTTCTTCTTCAAGTTCTTTGGCAACTATTATGGCTTTTTCAGCGCCTTTGATATTGTCATAGGTGTCGATCAAAAGCGTTGATTTATCAGGAAAAGTTTTGACAAACGCCCTGAAAGAATCTATCTCACTTTTGAACAGCATGACGAAAGAGTGGGCCATTGTTCCGAAGATTGGGATGCCGTATTTCATTCCTGCAAGGACGTTGGAAGTGCCGCTGCAGCCTGCTACGTAGCTGCTTCTCGCCACTTTCATTCCTGCGTCGGTTCCGTGCTCTCTTCTTAAGCCGAATTCAACTATGGATCTCCCTTTCGCTATCTCGACAACCCTTGAAGCCTTGGTGGCGATGGTTGTCTGTAGATTGACGGTGTTAAGAATGAAGGTTTCTATTATCTGTGCCTCTATTATTGGCGCGGTAACTCTTATCAACGGCTCGTTTGGAAAAACTACCGTGCCTTCCGCGACCGCCCAGACTTCTCCCGTGAATTTGAAGTTTCTTAGGTAATCTAGAAATTCGTTTTTAAACCCTTGTTCTTTCAAGAATTTGATGCCTTCTTCGTTAAACCTTGCTTTGTCAAGGAAGAGTAATACTTGCTCTAACCCTGCAAAGAGGAAGTACGATCTGTTCGGAGGTAGTTTCCTTATGAACAAGTCGAAAGTTGCCGGTTCAAATCGTTTGTTGTCGAAGTAGCTTGCACACATGGTTAGTTCGTATAAGTCTGTGAACATGCTCATGTCTTCTTCGTTGACGAAGTCTAGGAAAGAGTTCATAGATCATATTTGATGGCAAGAAAATTATATTTCTTTCTAAGGTTTCTTTCACTGGCTGAGAGGTGTTCCAAAAATACTACTACTTATAGTTCTCCTTCTGCCGCATTCATTGTTTTCTCAGTTGATCGTTGATGGTTAAAGATTGCTTTTGGACTTTAAGGGTTGATTTGAAACTTTTATATAGTTCCATAGCAATTTTAGCTTTGAGAGTCATGGCTGAAGTTTGTCCAACATGCGGGCTTCCAAAGGATTTGTGTGTCTGTGGCGAGATAGAGAAAGAACAACAGCGGATCCGGATACGGCTTGAAACACGTAAATTTGGCAGACCAACAACAATAGTTGACGGCATCGATGACAAAAATTCAAACCTTTCAGGCCTTGCTCAAAAATTGAAGACTTTCTGTGCGTGCGGCGGGACGTCAAAGAATGGCCAGATAATGTTGCAGGGTGATCATCGCGAGAAGGTTCGTGATTATCTAATTAAGCTTGGTTATCCGCAAGAAAACGTAGAGCTTCAGTAGTCGGTTACGTAAAAGGGGCGCGCTTGGAATGAAATTGCTAGAAAACGTACGTGAAGTATTTAGGATGCTGAAACATCGGGAGCCAGCGGCGATTTATTGCCCTAGGTGTGGAGGGTCAAAAATACGCTTGTCCAGTGGTCTTGACTTTTGGCTTACACCTAAAAAGTACGTGTGCGATAGTTGTGGGTATGTGGGTCCTATAGTTATGGAAATTGAAAAAGAATAGGTTAAGGATGTTGTATCGTCTAGTCTGGAAGTTCCAGCTTTAGTTGTTTCTTCAAGGTTTTGTAGCGGTTTCTCACGGTAACTTCGGTGACTCCGGCGGCCTCAGCGATGTCTTTTTGTGTTTTCTTTTCGTCATTCTGTAGGCAAGCTATGTAAAGCGCGGCAGCAGCTAAGCCCATTGGGTCTTTACCTGCGGCAGCTCGTTTCATTCTGGCTTCTCGAAGAATTTGTATGGCCGCTCCTTGAGTCTTGCCTGAAATTCCTGTTCTTTCGGCGATTTTTGAAATGTATGTTAGTGGATCAGCGATAGGCATGTGCACGTTGAGTTCACGGAGTAAAAGCCTATAACAGCGGGCAACGTCTTTCTTGTCTACCAGACTTGCGTCTGCGATTTCCCTGAGGGTCCTTGGGGTTCCGCTTCCCCGGCAAGCTGCATAAAGGGCAGCTGCAGCAATGGCTGCTATTGATCTGCCTCGAACTAAGCCCTTGTCTAGGGCTTTGCGGTAAATGACTGCGGCTTTCTCTTTGATTGGTGCAGGAATGTAGATTTTGTCTGAGAGGCGGTCAAGCTCGGCCATGGCTTGAGCTAGGTTTCTGTCAATTGAGGAGTGTACTCTTGATCGTATCTGCCATTTTCTCAGGCGCCACATTTGCAGTCGCGTGGAAAGTGGCAGTTTTCTTCCGAAGGCGTCACGGTCAACCTGGCTTATGGCTGTTGATAACCCTTTGTCATGAACGGAATATGATGTGGGTACTCCAACGCGGCTTCTTGACGCTTTCTCTTCCTGTGTGAAGGCGCGCCATTCTGGTCCTTTATCCATCATTTGCTCGTAGAGGACGAGTCCGCAGTCGCCGCAGACCGTTTCGCCAGTGTCATAGTCATGTATAAGGTTTTCACTACCACATTCTGGGCACTTGTCAACCAGACGTTGATGCACTCTTGCTTCCTTCTTACTCATATTATCCGCTCCGACTAATATCGCGTAGAACCGTCACCATATCTTACCTTTTGGGCTAAGAAATCAGCACATTCGGCACGCGCGAACTAACGAGAGGGACAGTTTTAATATATAAGCTTTACGGTTTGAAGGAATAGATTTAATGCATACCTTTTGAATACTTAGACAAGCTATTCTGTTGACCGTTGGGAAAAGGCCTCAAAAATGCTAGTGTTGCCTGAAAAGATCCGAAAAACTTTGGAGAAGATAGTTAAGGATATGCGTGTTAAAGAAGACGTTTACGGCATCGGATTGTTCGGAAGTTGGAGTAGAGGCGAGGCGACATCGTCAAGTGACGTTGACCTCCTTGTTCTTGATAAGGGTAACTTTAGTTATGAGTACTTGGAGAGAATTGAGGCTGCAGGTTTGTTCATAGATTTAGATTATGTTCCAAAAGATTGGATTCACAGTCAGATTCCGCCGGAGATAGACCAGAAAATCTATGAGATGCAGATTCTTTATGATAGAGATTGGTCGTTAGCCAACACAAAACTTTTGATGGCTAGATCATATCGATCGCCTGAAAGAGTTGATATCAGAACGGAAGCTCACCTCATAAATTCCGATGTGTATTTGAGCCGTGCAACCTCCGCCTTTTCGAGAGATGATTTTCTCAGCGCGCACCTTTTTGTTGCGGCGGCTCTTGAAGACATCCTTAAGGTTTTACTTGAGATAGCTTCAAAGCCTTTTTCAAACAGCCATTTCGTAGAGGCGTTAGAATTTTCGGCGAATAAACTTGGTTTGCGAGAGCTGTTTAATGACTATTTGGAGATAGCGGGCCTGGACAAGGTTGATGGCGGCGTTGTTAAGGATAAGCTGAAGCTTTTCAAAACGATTTGGGATGAAATATACGCGGTTGTAATGCGTGGCCAGCAGACGCTTGAATCCTCGCATTTTAAAATCAAGACATGGCTGAAATATTACCTGAATCCAGCTTTCCTTCAAGGAACCATAATTCGCACAAGCTTTTTGATTGATTCTGGAAAATTTGCGGAAGCTTCACGTTATTTGAACAGCATACTCATGGCGATTATTGAAAATTATGTTTGGCTGAAAACCTCTGCGGACGGATTTCCAATAGATTACACAACCCTAATGCGCTCCTTCAAAAGCGCTGAAGAGAGAAATCCGAGGAACTATGGAAACGTGGTTGGATTTCTAAACCTGAAAGAGGTAGATAGAGCAGCGGCAGCCAAAGCAATAGAAAAAGTTAGGGAGATAATGATTAAGATCCGTAAGGAGAGAAAAGTTTTAATAAAGAATCAGAATCCGGACCCGCAGTAAAAACATTTGATTAATTTAATAGACATGGACTGAGGGTAAATGACTTATTTACCAGTTAGCTAAAATGTCTTACCGCGTGAAGCCCGGTGGTGTAGCGGACAAGCATAGCGGGCTTTGGACCCGCCGACGAGAGTTCGAATCTCTCCCGGGC
>CAZDZM010000069.1:0-7258 GCA_964509945.1 uncultured Candidatus Bathyarchaeia archaeon | reverse complement strand
TAAACAAAGCAAGAGAGGAACATAAACAAAGAATAGGAAATAAGAAATACAGGTCACCGATACCTTCAGATCATAAGCCTCCCCTCGATGTTTGGGAGAAATGATTTCTATCCGCCTAATATTTTCACCGTAAGCGGTTCCTACTCCTTTAATCCAAGATAAAAATTCTAAAGTCAGCGCGCGCGGCATAGAGGAGCTGGTCAAGCAACTGATTGAACAGGCATAAATGTACACATTGGCTAGGTTTCTGCACCAAAAAGTCAGGGCTACCGCAAAAAAGTATCGGTAATGCTTAATGCGCGTTCTAGAGTGTGGGGGCTGCGTCTGACGTCGAAAGCACTAGCGCGCGCCTAATTTCAAAAAATGTTCAATCGCCACGACAATAGAATAATGTTCGTGAAAGTCTAACTTCTGGTATAGCATATCTTTGATGGGGAAGAGAGAGCGCGCTAGGTTTTTTCCAGGTAACCCCGACGCATAAGTTCATTTTTCATACTTGAGAGCAATTCGTAGTTGCGGCCCTTGAGAAAATATAGAATCCTATTACGCCTGTTAACCCTTGCCTCCACTATGTCAACGCCAGACATCTCTACGATTTTCGCAAGCTGCTCCACAGTGTCTTCATAAAGGTTCTTGACTGCTTTTTGAACTTCCTCAGGGACAAGAAAATAGAGAGTTCGCAGACATTCCCATGCCGTTAACATGTCGTTGTCGTTCAAGGCTTTCGCAACGTCGCTGATGCTTAGAATCAAAGCAGATTGGCACGTGGGCAGCACATACGGCTGTTTCTCGGCCACTCTGTCACCTCCCCTCCTCCTCACGTCACATAATCCCTAACGCGCTTTGCCCTGGTTTGTTCAAGGTTCCAAGCAATATAAGCCATATTCTGATTCTGTAACTCGCGCGTCACATAGAGCTTCAAAAGTTGCCTTTCCAGCTTTGAAAGCCGAGCTTTTCTTTTCTTCAGCTTCTCGCGCTTCTTTTCACTAGCGCGCGCTTTTTCAACTTTTCTTTCTGTCATGTTTGTTAATGTTTCCCAAAAATGATTAATACGATTGAACAATTCTGAAAGGTTTATGGAACCTTTAACTGTATCAATTAGTCGAGAGTTATTGCAAACGATTTTGGAAAGTGCAAAAAGGCTCTATCCAAGGGAAACTGTTTTGCTTCTTAGAGGCAAGAAAGAGAAGAGTTTGATTAAGATTTCAGAGCTGATTGTTCCTCCACTCGCAACCCATGGCCAAGGCTTCGCAAACATTCCACTTCACATGTTGCCCATGGACTTTTCTATTGTTGGAACCGTGCATTCTCATCCTTCTAGAAACATAACGCCTTCAACGACAGATTTGAACCGTTCATTGGGAATCATACTTATGATAGTTGGGTTTCCCTTTATGGATGAACGAAACGTCGCATTATACAATCGCGCTGGAGAAAGACTATTGTTACAAGTGGTAAAAACCTAGCGCGCGCTTAATACCCCCAATATATTCTTCTCATCTCACGTCTTGCTCTTCTTATATCCTCTCGGGTAGCAAGGTGTGTTGGAAAAGCGCAGTATTGGCAGAATTTTGCATCTTCCTTTAACTCAGCTCCACACTTCGCACAGTATGGCAATCTTACACCTCCAAACTATACTGGTATAAGGCGGCAGACCCTTAAACAGTTTTTGGGAAAGGCTTCGGTTTAGGCGATTATCGCGTGCATCTAGTGGATTTATTCTCTTTCTCCCAATCTATTTTTTCTCCCTCATTTCGCGCGCGTAAGTTGACGGTTCCCCTTTCTTCTCATTACAAGAGTCGGAAATCTATTTCTTCGTTTGATCTGCGCGCGCTAATAACCGTGCGCGGTACAGAGCCAGATCCCGTGCGCGAACGTTGAAAGATTTACCCTTGGAATTGAGGGAAAAAGAAGCGCGTGCCTGAGTTACATATAAAGTATGCTTTATCTTATCTGTTTCTAATCAAACTGATGAGTTTGGGCATGAGCTCAGTACCACGATTCAGAATTCCCAAGCTTCCATTTTTGCACTCTTTTTCAGAAAATTTGGTAAGGTTGTCTGCTTTGATTTTGTCGCCAGATATGAGCACTGGAACTGGATCATCACTGTGGGCCTTCAGTTCGCAAGGCGTTGAATGATCCGATGTGACACAGACAACAAACTCTTCAGCCCTTAGATTTGGCAGTAGCTTACCAAAAAAGTATTTGTCAATTATGGAAATGGTGTTCACTTTAAGGTTGAAGTCCCCGTCGTGGCCAGGTTCATCTGGGCCTTTAATGTGTATGTAAAAACAGTCATAATCAGACAGTAGGCCAAGCAGCTGCTTTACCCTCAACTCGCAGTCTTTCTTGAGGTCTTGTGTAGGTGGAGGAATGACAACTGTGTGCATACCCACCAGTCTGGAGATTCCTTTTTCAACAGGCATATCAGTAAGAGAAACGAAGCGGACACTATATTTTTCGTTAATACTGAAAAATTTTGGCAAGAGATGCCCAGCATCTCTAGTCAGTATAACATTTGCTTTAAGCTTTCCTTCGGCAGCTCGCCTTTTGTTTGTTTCATGCTTATCCCAAACTTTGTGGCTTTTTTCAGTGAACTCGTTCACAAGATTTGCGGAAGCTTTTGCCTCTTCAGTTTTATCCATAGGTTCACATTTTTTAAGAAGCATTTCAGCTTTGGCTTCTGCTATGCCAAGGCCTTCCACTCTAGAATAGGCTGGATCAGTGTTCGTTATATTGCTTGATAGAGGCTTCTTTCTGCTCTTTACAACCAGAACTGCTCTATGGCCTAATGTACTTTTGAATTCAAAATCCACTGGGTAAGATTCCAACTTAACCTTTTCATTGGCAGCCTTACTCAGATCTGTAGCCTCTTCCATGGTCAGGTTTCTCCCTACTCTACGATCAATAATTTCTTTTCCACGGCCTAAAGTTGCAAAATTACATCTCAACACTAGGTCGCCATCATTAACGGTTAAACCAGCGCCGATTGCTTCGAGGACACCGCGGCCAGTGCTATACTTGAATGGGTCGTATCCTAAGATTGAGATAACAGCCACATCGCTTTCGGGAGCCACGCCCTTTTCAACGGTGTACATTAATCCTGTTTTCCCGTTTTTGGCGAGCAGATCCATGTTGGGTGTTTCAGCAACCTCAAGCGGAGTCTTATCGCCTAACTCTTTGATTGGCAAATCGCCCATGCCATCTATAATTACGTAGATCAGCTTTAAGATGCGTGACGCGGCTATTTCCACCAAATCATCACATCCCTAGAGTTTGAAGAAAACCTTTTGTAACGTCTTTCAGGGATTGAATAAAGGGATACTTCACTTTTATCGGCACTTCAAGTTTTTCTAATCGCTCAACTCTAAAATAGATTGGCGGATGCGGCTCTAGGCTTATCCACTCTTGAAAACGGAATGAGGGAGCACGTTCATACATCAGCCTTCTAAAGCCTATTTTCTGAAGCGCCTCAGCCAAAGCTTGAGGCTGCCCCATAACCATGGCGGATATCAGGTCAGCTCTTGCCTCAAAGAATTTTGCAATGAAATAGATGACTGTCATGACAACCCAGAAGTAAAGGAATAGGAGAAAAGAGTAAAAGATAAAAGGAAAGAATTGCCCGAGTACGTAAAATCTGAAAAGGAATTCGCCGGTGGATAATCCGTAAAGAAGAAGAGGGTCACGCCCTTTCAAGTGGCCGAGCTCGTGGCCCAAAACGCTGAGGATCTCGTCCTCTTCAAGTTGAACAAGAAGACCCGTCGTTAGCAAGACCACACCCCGGCTTGGACTAGGCCCGGAGGCTGCTGCATTGGGAATCATGGTGTTGGATACGACAACTTCAGGCATTGGAAGACCAAATCTCTCAGCGGCTTTTTTCACCAGCTGGTATACGCTCACTTTTTTGGCAGCCAAATTCTCTGGTTGACATGCAACTCCATATTTTGCAAAAACTTCTCCAGCGGCTTCGCAGTCAATTTCTCCTTTTTTGGCTAGTATGTTTTCATATATCTCCTTTTTCATGGTCATCAATTTGTCTCTCGAATATGATTGTCTAAGTTTCTCTGCTTCTTGCATGGTTAAATGGTATTCCAATATGTGTATAGTCGGGTTGCTTTCGTTTATGCGCCAATCTGCTGATCTTGCAATAATTTTGTTTGAGTAAAGAATTAAGATGAATTGGGCTGCCATGAGAACAACGGGGGTGAGCCACCCAAGAATTGAAAAAAGAAAAATGCCTAGGGCGATGAACACTATAAAGAGAAGGATCTGAGTTTCCAGAAACATGCGGTTAATGGGCTTTCTCTCTCTTCCGTAAAGTTCTTCAGAGATTATTTTTTCGCCTTCTCTCCATGCAAAGTAAAGTGTGGTCTTTCTTACTTCCTCTTCAAAGACTTGCACCGTTATGAGAACATCATGCTTGATTTCATCGATCATCGTCTCTGACACTTCTTCATCAAGCGGCGCAATTTTCATTTCTATGGGCTTACTGCCTCTGACCTCAACATGTAGACGCGGCGTTCCTTTTGAATCTGAAACGGTAAAAACAATGGAAGGAGCTCCTTCCAAGGTTTCTCGGGAAACATCTGAAAAACGTTCTCTCTGGGGCAATAGGTAGCTTTTGTAAATAAAGTCTATCAGTTTTCCCAAATAGCTCGGAGGAACCTCTGTTTCAATAGTGTATGGTACAGCGCTACTAGACATTTTTCTCGGCCTTTCTACTCAAAGATTAGGCTAGGTTTTAATAACCTTATGGACGGCTATCTGTCTTTATGTGTTGTGCACGTTGAAAAGTCCTATGTTGCTAATATAGTCGCCAGCTTCAACAGGCTTAAGTCTAAAGCCTTTTTTGTTCCACATGATTTTGTAAGTTTAATACTTGTTATTACGCCATTTTGTAAACCCACAACTCTGTTTCCCCGCTTGCTCAGTAATAGTTCAATCGCTTTGTCTGCGAATAAACTGGCTAGGAGGCGGCTTCTTGCTGTGGGGCTTCCTCCTCTTTGAGCATAGCCTAAAATGCTGAACCGAACTTCTGCCCCCGTGCTTTCTCGGATTTCTTTTGCAAGTTTTCCAACGTTTTTGACTCCTTCTGCAGCCACAATTATGCCTGACTTTTTTCCTTTAGCAGTGTTTTCCTTTATGGTTTTCAAAATTTCTTCTTTCTCGTATTTTTCTTCCGGAATTAGAATTACTTCTGCTCCAACAGTGAGGCCTATAGTTAGCGCCAGGAAACCTCTTTTTCGGCCCATAACTTCCGCTATAAAGATTCTTTCATGAGAAATTGCTGTGTCTCTGATCTTGTCAATTTCGCCAACCGCCGTGTTTACGGCCGTATCAAATCCTATTGTTTCGTCGGTTCCGAAAACATCGTTATCAATTGTTGCCGGGACTCCCATCAAAAGCGCGTCGGTTTTTTCACTCAATTCTAACGCTCCTTTGAGAGAGCCATCGCCGCCTATAACAATCAGGCCATCCACTTTGTTTAAAGCCAAAGTTTCAGCGGCTTTTTCAAGGCCATCCTCAGTTTTGAACTCCGGACATCTCGACGTGCGAAGAATCGTTCCACCTTGTTGTATTATACCGCCCACCGAGCGGGGAGTTAAACGCTTAAATGTGTTTCTTAACAAGCCTTCCCAACCCCTCTCGAAACCTAAAACCTGAAGGCTCTTTGAGTGAGCGATGCGGGCGACGGCTCGAATTGCGGCGTTCATGCCTGGAGCGTCTCCACCGCTTGTAACGACACCGATGGTCTTCAAACTGTCGCACCCCTCTATTCAATGAAAGAGTTTGATAAGAGAATGGTATTACCGGTTAAAAATAAATGACTTTTGTTGAAAGAGCTATCGTGATTCAGCAAGGTTTTTAGCTGAGATCCTGTTCGACTTTAACGTTTTGTGAGGGTAGGCAAAATGGAAGAATCTTATATTGTCGTGATGGTCATGACTGCAAGCCAAGAAGAAGCCGAAAAAATCTCGCAACGATTGCTTGAAGAAAAGCTCATCGCCTGCGCCAATATATTCGGTCCAGTTTCTTCGCTTTTTCGATGGGCTGGACAGATTGAAAGGGCTGAGGAATATGCGCTCTTAATGAAGTCCCGACTGAACTTATTTGAAAACCTTGCTGCAGCTGTTAAGGCATTACACAGTTACGAAGTCCCAGAGATTCTTGCGCTCCCTATTCTTAAGGGTTCCACCGCTTACATGGACTGGGTTGAAGAGTGTTTAAGGTAAAGTTTTATAGTTTTGAATAGCTTCACAATGTTTTGGCGGTGGGTCTTAGGCGGGGGGCTAGGGGTCCCTTGCACCGTAAACCCTCTATAGGACGGGCCGAAAGCTGAGGCTGAGGCGTCTAAGGCCGTTGAGACCCTCCTTTCCGAAACAATGACTATCCGTCCCTTGGGGCTGGCGGTCGCTAGACAGTTTCCGTAGGGAAGCCGTTTCCAGCGTCAATCAGGCGAACCTGGCCAGGCCCGGGAGGGAGCAACCTAAGTCTGGACGTTCAGCGCTCAAGGGGGTGCGGGTACTAGTGTAGGGCAGGGGGGTTTGGCGGATTCTGGGCGTCGAACCTCAGTGATCCATCGCCTCTCTTTCTAGAATAAATTTGTCAAAGAAACGTAGCTAGTCTGAGAGAAAAGAGAGAATACAGAAGCGCCCCACTAGGTTTTCAAATTTTAAATAGCAATTTGCTTAATCTTTCTAGAAAATGTGAAACTCATGATTGTCAAGGAAATCTGTGCAAAGACAGTTTTGTCGAAATCAAAAATCTTTGATTATGTAATAAATCCTTACATTGGCTGCGAACATGGTTGCATCTACTGTTATGCGCGATTTATTAAGAGATTCACCGGTCACAAGGAAAAGTGGGGAGAATTTGTCGACGTAAAGATTAATGCTGCGACCCTATTGGCTCGCGAGGTAAAGAAGAAGCTTGGGAGAGTTTGGATTAGTGGGCTTTGTGATCCTTACCAACCGCTAGAGAGAAAATATGGAATAACAAAGAGGTGCCTTGAGATTCTATTAAAGCATGATTGGCCCGTTACAATTCAAACAAAATCTTCTCTAATATTGCGTGACATAGAATTGTTGAGAAGTTTTAACAACTTTGAGGTTACGCTCACAATTACCACGGCTGATGAGGGGATTAGACAAATTTTTGAACCTAATGCGCCAACAATCAAAGAAAGAATAGAGACTTTGGAAAAGCTGCACGCTGCAAACATCAAGACTTCTTTGATGATAGCGCCTCTACTGCCAGA
>CAZDZM010000068.1:0-7448 GCA_964509945.1 uncultured Candidatus Bathyarchaeia archaeon | reverse complement strand
ATGGATATCGAAGGTATGAATGAGGCGCACGCGGTTGGCTCTTGTGCTGGGTGCTTTGCTAGCTGTCTTGGCAGGGTTAATGTGGGCAGTCGGCGTCGTACTTCTTAGGAAAGGCTTGTCCAGCTCAGACTACTTCTCATCCGCTGCAGTAGTTACGATAATTGGAAATTTGATCTTTTGGCCGATTGTTCTAGTCCTAAGTCCTAAGAGTCCGTTCAACGTGTATGGCTTTCTGGTTCTTGCTTTGGCTGGCCTCCTGCATCCGGGCTTAGTTCGATTACTCTATTATTTAGGCATATCAAGAGTTGGCGTTTCCGTTAACGCTTCCATCTACGCTACATATTCATTATTCAGCAGTCTGTTCGCAATCTTGCTGTTGAATGAGCAGTCTACCATAATCCTATGGCTCGGAATTGTTTCCGCAGTTGTTGGAGCAGTCGTTATTCAATTCTCCGTAAATAATGAAAATGCAGCAAAGAGCACGAAGAGCGGTTTGCTAATACCCGCGAGCGCTTCCGTGACCGCTGGCCTAAGTTATGTGCTGAAAAAGATGGGGTTGAATTTTTATGGTGAGCCCATTGTAGGCGTGGCTATGGCATACCTTATCTCTCTCATCCTCTACGCCCTAATGTTCACTATCTCGCCCAAGGTAAGAAGTCAGACATCAATCAACTCCCACACGTTTAAACTATTCTGGAAGACCGGATTGTGCGATTCAATAGGCTTTCTCCTCTTGTTCTACGCATTCCAATATGGTGATGTAACTATGGTTACACCTTTACTCCAAGTACAGCCTTTATTCATCCTTCTTCTCTCCTATTTTTACCTCAGAAAGATTGAAACACTTTCTAAGAAACTAGTGCTAGGGACCATACTTATCGTACTGGGAATCGTGCTTGCCACGGCATTTAAAGGTTGAATGTTGAGTCAAAGAAGGGTTCTAGCTAGCACTATAGTTGGAGAAGCTGAGATAACAGAATAACTAGCGCTCTACATTGCCCCACTTATCAAGGCAACGGCTTTTCTTTTCCTATCCATTCTTCCGCTACAAGCTTCCTATCTCTGGCCTTTCGGTTCACCGTGACAACCGCGTTATCCACGCCTTTAAATGGTAACATGCTTTCGCGCGGGCTTTCCCAAGAAAACCACACGTAAAAAAGAAGCTGAAAAACAGAAAAAAGAAGGGATTGTGCGTGGGAAATCGCCATCTGAAAACAGAATTTATATTTGAATGAAGAATTGCATAATGACTGAGATGAAGTGTTTGGGAGAAGTAATTGAAGTCTTACAGGACTTGAAAGGTGAAGTAACCGACACAATTTACGATTTGTTCTTCACTGAAAAAGGCATTATAGCTGCTATAGTGCTCCATTATTCTGACTCAATGGAGAGATACCATAGACCTGGTCTGCTGACGATATTTTTGGGAAACGGGTTGAGACGTGCAGAAATCAAGAGGCAATCAATGAGGCTAATAGAGGAACGGAGACAAGCTTTCAAAAATAAGACTCCTGAAGAAATTTTAACTACACACAGAGCCAACGTGAAAATAGACTACGAAAACATAATCTCTGTGGCGACTAAGAAAGGTCTTCTATCAGCATCATTGGAATTCTTACTTCAGAATTATCCTCGAAAGAAGATACAGTTCTCACTCCAAAATAGCCGTATTGCTGAGGTTGAAAGAGTAATAAACAAAATTCTTCCAAGCAAAGTCTTAAAGACCCCATAGAAGCTAAAAACCAAATGCCGTTTCTCGAGACTGCAGAAGAATCCAAATGCACTATTTATGGGCTAAACCAGTAGACCGTTTTCCCAAAGGAGCGTGCAGGTGGAAATTCCACCCTACCGTCACAAACAAAAAACGAGATTCAGCATAAATTGCAGTTTGGGAACGGTCCCTCTCGGACTACCATTTCCGACTCCTCTTTTAATGTACTGGTGGTCTGGCAGGTTCCCCGCGACCTTTCTCGGTGATGATGCCGAAAAGTAGAAACAAGAAGCCCAGAGCAATAATCCAGCCTGCACCGAATGCCCAACCAATTAGCATTGCCAAGATGCCCAACACAAAGAGAAAAAGTTGAGGATTGTCCGCAATTATTTCAAGAAGGCGGAGTAGGGCTTCCACTACCGTAGACAAATTCAGACCGATCTAATAGGAAAGAAACTGAATAATTAATTTTGCGTATACCCGAATGGGACTCTTAAAACCCGCGCGCGGGGATTAAAATTAAGCCCAAACCCAAGAAACAAGCGTATTAGAAAGGTATGCGTAATTAGGTATTCAGATCATTTTCAGCCAAATTCATAAAGATATCTATTGCGCCGCTGACAAATTTGCTGCATTTTTCTTCGTGCACATTCTCTTCTCTAAATTTCCTAATACCCTCAACGGTGGAAATATCGCATCCACACAATTCTCTGCAAACGGTGCTTCCAAACCTTTCCTGAAACTGTTTGAAGAATTCTACCACAGGATTGTATGTTTTAGCTCTAAGTTCATCTGGGCTATTTCTACCGTATTTCAAGCCAAAGGCCATTATAGCACCACTCACTGCCCCACAAAGGTATCCCTGCCTCGCAATGCCGCCGCCGAAGCCAGTGGCAACTTTCGGTATCAGATCACTACTTATTTCGAAAGCATCTTTAGCTATCGCTAAAAGCACACTCTCAGCACAATTATACTCATTCGCAAAATAGAACAGGGCCTTATCAGTAATTTCTCCTACACTTTTCATGAACGAAACTTACCTTATTTATACATAAAAATTTTTGCAGGCGCTGCGCGCTTGTTGATGGCGCAGAGACATTAGTGCGCACCATCCAGTTGTTGCATCAAGACATCAGAATCTAGACAGATTGCTACATACTCAGATTAGGCTTAACTATTCTGTCGACTACTAGACGAACCATTTTGCCAATATTGCAGAGGGTGTCTTCTCCCAAAGACGGAAAGTCTTCGACAATAATCTTGAACAGTGACGAGTAGGAGCTTGTTGGCAAATAAGATAGATTTTCTATGAGTTGTCTTTCAATTTCGTTGCCCAACGTTTTGTCAGCTAAAAATGGTATAGCACAAGCTGCTGTCTTCAAACAGGAAACTAGGTATAGAATCTTGGCTTGCGGTAGATTTCTTGATATTTCCCATGACAATCTGTCACTCTCAGTGAATGTCACTAAGTGTTTGGAATAAGCTATTTGGTCCTCAATAAATCCTCGATCGTAAAGAAGCCGTGACACCTCATAATCTTTAACTGCTATGGAAGTAAGGTACAACAAGTCAGACGCATATTGTTGGGAGATTTTTTGTCGCATTACCAGTTCTGAGAGTGATTGTGGAAAAGGAAGAAGGTAGTAGAGCAAACTGCCGTGTAAAACTGAATGGCCCACTTCATGCCTAATTCCTCCCTCCTGAACTAATTCTGGCAGATTTTTCATTCTCTCTATGCATATGATGATACGGGATATCCCGCGATAAGCGTCATGCATCGCAAAAAACTGTTCGCTAAAAGATGCTGAGGCTATGCCCACTTCCTTTGACTCTCTTTCAATAAAAGCGTCAAGGGATGAGGATTTCTCAAAGATGTACAAGTCCACTAGTGAGACTTCGTGGGGCTTCAATCGAAGGTAACACTCTTGCATAGTCGCTTGGATGTAGTCCGTAAGGGTACCTTCAACCTTGCCGAACTTTGATACAGTAATTCTTGTTCTTTCTCTGTTGAATGCGTTTGAGCAAGCCATCTTTTCCCCTTTTTATCTTCTCAAAGTCTCGTATAAATAATAAATTTCACGACATACAGAACTTCTAGATCAGTATGCACTCTCAAGTTTTAATTTGACTTTTGCCACTCACATAATGCAAATTGGACTAGGAGGTATCAGATTATACGTTTGATGCTTATTCTGCTTCCTTAGAGTCTAATGCTTCTGCCACTATTTCAACATCTTTAACGCTAGTCGGCCTATTCGTTGCTTTCAAAACCAATCGTGCTCTCCATCCACACTCTTCACATTCAAACTTTTGCGGCAGTATCCCCATATGACCCCACAAGTCTCCTCTCATTGTTCCAATCCTGCGAATTTTAGGGCTTTTGCATTGAGGGCAAATCTGCACATCCACATACTTTCCTTCTTTTTCAAGCTCCTCTAGGACTCCAACCAATTCATGAAAAGTCTGGCTTTCACCCTGTTCTACCACAAGAAGCGTGAGTTGCTTCTTTTTCTTCTTCTTTCTTTTCTCTTCCACAATGAGCCCTGCTTGACGTATAATTTAAGATAAGAAAGGTTGAAATAAGTCTTGTTAGCGCGCGCGCAAAACCACAACGAGTAACAATGCGATCTTTCGTGTGCAAGGGATAGAAAAGTTTTTTCTGCAAGTTTGGTGCTTGGATTGTGTTCTATTCTTAATTCAGCATTCAAGAATCAATAGTGTCCTAACTCTTAGTACGAGTTGTTCTATTGCATAGAAATTTATACTGTGCTATCTAGAATAGGCTAGGTAAAAAAATGAAAACACAAACTTTGGTCGCAACAGTTGCTGTTATAATCGTTATAGGAACAATAGTGGGAGTGACTTATTATTATGCTGCATCGCCAACTCCTACTCCGACTCCAACACCTACTCCTCCACTTCCAACTCCAATTCCAGGCATCCAGTTATATGTACAGAACCTCACGGTATGGACTAACGGAACTGTTTCTTTCAAGGTCACCCTCTACGAGTACGAGTCGGGAGTTCTTAAAGCAGTTTCAGTGAATAACACCCGTTACTCATGGTCGGACGGAAGCTCCGAAAGCGCTGACATGCTCAAGGGCGAAACAAGAAATTGGAGCATGGATGTCGGAAGCTTCAACGAGGGTGATATTGTCCATGTCGTTGTTGAAGCCACCCCAGAATGGGGGAGTGATCAAGCCATAGCTCAGAGCTCCTCACCTTCATGGGAAATGAAGGTGACTCCTAGGCCTACTATTCCGATGACCATTACTGAAGGGGCCATTTCATCTATCGTTGGGCAAAGATGCATATTTCTGGTGGTTGTTGAAGACGAAGAACAAGGGCAATCTGTCAAAATCTCTGCAACAGCCCTTGGCGCCAACGTAACTGTATATCCTCAAGCGATCATACCAGGACAAGTTGGTGAAATAACCGTGATCCCCGATAAAGCAAGCGTAGGTAAAAATCTAACAGTGACCGTAAATGGGGAACGAGATGGACTGAAGCAAACAAAAACATTCACAGTCGAAGTATTAGAAGGAGAAGACGATCTAGCTCAGAAAGCTACAGAGATGCGTGACAAGTTTATTCCATGGCTTGCCACTAAATATCCCGAGCTTGGCATATCAAATGAAACCAAATGGACAGGAACGATTGTGAATCCAAGGATCTTGGTTGTTATGCACTACATCTTCCTATCAGAGGATTGGGAAATATACGTTACATGGCATGTGACAATACAGCCACACGATTGGACGCGAATCTACCTTAGACATCGGTTCACTGAATCACGTCCTTCCTATGCTTTTGAGATTTCGTCAGTTGAAGCGCAAGGAGAGCCACATGCAATAGAAGTGCCAGAATGGGTGTAACACGGGCCCTAGACCATAGTTAATCTGGATAGCAAACAACGTCTCGTTTTCTTTTTTTATTTCCTATCTCTACGCTTAGAGCTTCTTGATTTTTGTATAATAATGCCTTCTAAAAAGTGCGCACTTCGTGGCCTTCACTGGTCATTCTTTAGCCTCTCTTTTGCCCAAGTTTCGATTTGAATGAAAAAATTTTAGTGGTCCAGATGGTTCATAATTCTAGTTAAGGTGGTAGCATGAATAACAAATACTATGCATTGCTAGGCATTGTTGGGCCTGTAGTAGCCTATGTATCCATTGCAGTGTCCATTGTACTTTCACCTTGGTTCAGTTGGGAAAGAAATGCTTTAAGCGATCTTGGTCATTCTGTCAAAAGCGGAGTAGCATCAATTTTCAATCTCGGTTTATTGCTTGCCAGTTTTCTTACGATAATCTACACAGCGATGATCTTTAGGGAACATGCAAAGTATACAAGTGTTTTTTTGGTTATCTCAAGTTTTACGCTTCAGTTGGTGGCGACATTCGATGAAGTTTATGGTTTTCTTCACTTTGCAGTTTCATTACTGTTTTTCGTATTAATAGGTGTTAGTTCCATCGCGTATGCAATTGAAAGAAGATCACGTTTTGCAGGGGTAATGTTCATAATTTATTTGGGTTCTTGGATATCATACGGAGTTAGAACATATAATGCTGGAGTTGCAGTGCCTGAAACAATCTCGACAGTAGCGGTTGTGTTATGGATCGTAGTTTCAGCAGTCAAAATCTTATCAGATTAACACATCGCGCGCGCTCTTCTGTGTAAAGAAGTACTGGAACATCTAGAAGTTCTGGAATGTAGCGCATAGCTAATGACTGAATTTGATCTGGAAACGTCCTCACATGCACTCCAGAAATATTAAACAGTTGTCCAATCAGCACAGGAGCAAGTTGAGGTGCATTTGTGTGGAAGCTGCGTAATGTACTAGCCTCTTTGAAGCCTCTTAGCTCTCTCAAGCCTCTCTGTTAATGCATCATTGCTCAAGTCTTATATTTTGTACAAACAATCTAAATCACGTGATTAATTTGAGCAGATCTCAGAGAAAATCTGTCTTTATTTATGAATTGATTGGGATGATTTTCATAATAATTCTAGGAAGTGTACTGCATTTTACCTTCGAATTTTCTGGTCATCAACCAGTGGTAGGCGCATTCTCCGCTGTAAATGAAAGCGTATGGGAGCATCTGAAACTGGGCTTTTGGCCAGCTTTGTTATACGCTGCGATCGAATACAGATATGTAAGAAAATCAACGAATAACTTTCTCTTTGCAAAAGCTGTAGGCATCTATGTCATACCAATAGCTATAACGGTTCTCTTCTATTCCTACACTGCCATTCTCGGAGAAGACTTGTTTATCCTAGACATATTGACTTTTATTTTAGCCGTCATAATTGGACAATTGGCAAGTTACAGGTTACTAGTCTACAGAAAATTACAGGGCAACTTGAACAAGGTTTCTCTAGCTGCTCTAGCCTTATTAGGTCTTGCCTTCGTGCTTTTCACCTTCTATCCACCACAACTACCAATATTCAGAGACCCAATCAGCGGAGAATACGGTATAATCAACCATATGCATTAGATAGCACTTCGAGAGGTCTTAGCCGATCTCCCTGTTCCATCAAGCTAGTTTACTATTTTCGCTATTGTTACACCATTTAACGCGCGCGCTCGACACGTTTAAATAGCACGGGTGTCTTACGATTTAATATAGGGCCAAACTATGAGACGAAAGCAGCGAATAGCTTGCGGTTGCGGAAGAGAAGGAGGCAACGACGGATTTTGCGAACTATGCAGATACCTAATGAGAAGAGACATCGACGAAAAACC
>CAZDZM010000067.1:5466-7460 GCA_964509945.1 uncultured Candidatus Bathyarchaeia archaeon | reverse complement strand
CTATAAATTGTCTAATGATGGGTTTCGCGGTTATTGTCGGGGCGACCCTCGCGAACCCGCAGTTTTCAGGCGCTAGTTGGCTGAACCTTTTCTACGGGTTTGTTACTGGTTTCATGTTAACCGCTGCCTCCATGGCGATTAACGACTACTATGATAGGGGGATTGACGCTATAAATGAGCCGGGGCGCCCTATTCCAAGCGGTTTGATTGCTCCAAGAGAAGCTTTAGCCTTCGCTTTTGTTCTAGCAGCCGTAGGTTTCGCTGCTGCTTATTTTACGAGTATCCTTTGCTCCTTGATGGCTGTAATTACTTGGGCAGTCTCTGTGGCTTACACTACGATTGGAAAGCGTAGCGGCTTGCCGGGCAATTTTCTTGTTAGTGCATGCGTGGCAATTCCGTTCATATATGGAAGTATGGCAATCGTGAACGAGGTTAGACTGAACGTCTTGATTTTCGCTTCTATGGCTTTTCTTTCTGTCACCGGAAGAGAAGTCAACAAGGGAATTGTGGACATTAAAGGCGATAAGGCGCAAAATGTGAAAACTCTGGCTGTAAGCTATGGAGAGAAAAATGCTGCGGTTGCAGCCGCACTTTTCTATATCTTTGCAGTGTCGCTGAGTCCTATACCTTGGGCTCTAAGCCTTGTTTCTCTTTGGTTTATTCCTTTTGTGGTTGTAACCGATTTGGGCCTTGTTGCTTCTTCGTTTCTTCTTGTCAGAAACTACTCTCGAGAGAATGCCAGAAAAATCAAGAATATGGTTCTATTATGGTTGATCATTGGACTGTTAGCATATGTATTTGGCACTTTTAGGTGACCCCTGTGTTGAACAGTGAAATTTTGATGAATGTCATTTTGATGTTTCTCTGCTACATCTACATTGTGCTTGTAATCTTTGCTTCAGGCAAACTTGGCCATTTGAATATCTCGCGAAGATCGTCACGCAAATTCTTGCATGCCATGATTGGAAATCTTCCCTTTATTATCCCATTCTTCACTTACAACTCTTTCCCGCTCAATTTTCCTTTTTTTGTTGCGGCGCCATTTATACTCGTAACGTTTCTAGCGTCTCCCTATTCCCCATTTAAGGGCCTTTGCGAAAAAGTCAAGGGACTTGCAGACATAACGGAGGAAGGCCACCAGTTAGGCCTCGTCTTCTACGCAATTTCTTACACTTTTTTGGCGTTATTTTTCTCCTCTAAGCCTTACGTGATTGCTGCCGGAATTTTGCCCATGGCCTACGGTGACGCCTTCGCTTCTTTTATAGGCGAAAGATATGGTAAAGGGAAGTACCGTGTTTTTGCACCAAAAAGTTTGGAGGGGTCAGCTGCAATGCTCCTTGCAAGCTTCTCAAGTTTCACACTCAGTTTGATCTTCTTTTCCGCAGTTTACTCATTTTCAGTTCTTGATAAACTTTTGGCATCGTTAGGAGTTGCCTTTGTCGCGACTTTAGCCGAGGGGCTTTCGCCATTAGGATTTGACAATATAACGGTGCCAGCTCTTAGCGCTTTAACCTTCCTTGCATTAGGCGGAGGCACCTGATTAATTGACTTTTATTGCTATCGACGGACTGGACGCCTCTGGAAAAACCACTCAAGCTCTAAACCTGTCCAAAGTTCTTCATGATCGCGGGAAAACGGTTTGTCTACGTTTTCATCCCTCGCGGGATAATTTTTTTGGAGTTAAAGCCAAAGATTTTTTGTATTCGCAAGGAAAAAGTGCCCATTTTGCTTCTGCCTTATTTTATATGATTGATGTTATCCGTTCAATTCTCCTCTATTCATGGCGAAAATATGATTACATTATTTTTGTGCGCTACTTAATGGGCACGGCTTATCTACCATCTCCGTTGCACAGGATCGCCTACCACTTTTTCGCTTTTACTGTACCAAAATCGAATTTCATGTTTTTCTTAGACGTCAGTCCAGAAGAGGCCTTCAAAAGAATACAAAGAGCACGCAAAAAACGCGAAATGTTTGAAAACGTTGAAAAATTG
>CAZDZM010000067.1:0-5366 GCA_964509945.1 uncultured Candidatus Bathyarchaeia archaeon | reverse complement strand
TGAACGGTGACTATTGTTTCCGGAAGTCGTTCCTTTATTTTCTTCTCAATCTGCGATGCAATTCTGTGGGCTTTCGTTATTGAAATCTGTTTTGCAAAGCCACAGTCCACGTTTACATAGCGTTTTTTATCAGCAACGTAAGTTACTGTTCTCTTTATCCGAAAATCTCTTTCATTGCTTGCTACTTCATAAATTATTCTTCTCATTTCATCTTCATCTAAATCAAGGCCCCTATGGGCTTCATCGTAAGGTTCAATGTGAACCGTCACATTTTCAGCTTTTATTTTTTCACGCATTCTATTCTCAATTTTTTCTGCAATTCTGTGGGCTTCTTGAATTGACAATCTTGGGTCTACGTAGGCATGTAATGTTATGTAAAGTTTCCCGCTTGCAAAAATCGTTGAAACATCATGAGTTTCTCTCACACCCTCTACTTCCGTACCTAGTTTTTCTACAAGTTGTTTCAGGCCAGTTTCTTTTTCAGATGGTTCTATGTGAATTGTTGTATCAACATTTCCTATTGTCTTTTTCAAGTTTTCCTCAATTTTTGAGGCCAAAACATGGGCTTCTTCGAGACTTATATGATTTGGAACTTGTAAAGCAGCTTCAACATAAGTTTTGGAACCTGCTTTTCTAATCCGAAGATTTTCACACCTTCGCACCCCTCTTGTGCGGAGTATTTCTTTTCTAACTTTTTCTGCCGTGTCCTTTGACACGGCATCGCTAAGCTCCATTACGCTGTTCCAAGCAAGTCTGATGCTTAGATAGGTCAAAAAAGCGCCCAGGATTATTGAAGCGAGAGAATCTCCGCCGTAAAATCCTAGAGTTGCCAATCCAAAGCCGAGAAGGGCTATCATTGTTGAGCTAAGGTCTGCAATGGCGTGGAAGAATCCTGCCTTCAGCGTTGAACTTTCACCGTGTGCTGTTTTTCTGAATGTCTCAACTCTGAAGAGGTCTATACAGAGAGTGTAACCCACTGCAATGAAGCCTGCAAGTTCCAATCCCTGATTTATACCTTCATTTTGCAGCAACTTTAGGCTGGCTTCAAAAATTATTAGTAGCGCAACCCCTACAAGAATTATTCCTCCCACTAAACCACCTATTGACTCAAATTTTTCATGTCCATACATGTGCTCCTCATCGGGAGGCTTAAGAGAAGCGCGGGTTGCAACAAAAAGGGTAAGAGTTGTTATTGTATCAAGCAGCGCGTGAAAACCGTCGCTCAAGATTGCTAAACTGCCGACAATCAACCCCAAGGATGCTTCTACAACTACCACGCTTGCTATTGCTATTGTCGAAAGTTTAAGCACTCTCAGCTTGTAGATGCTTTGTGCAGGGCTTTGCATCATTAATCGGTTATAATGCGCTTAACCTGGGGATTTAAGAATTATGGGTGACATAGTTGAAGTATTCCATATGAATAAGGTCTACATGTGTTTGCCATTTGTTTTGTTGAATACCGTTAGGGCATCCTTGTGATTACTTATTCCGCTTCTAAACTTAATGTGAGTTTAAAGCTTAAAAGAGATAGGCATTTAGGTTTGAAAGAAGTATTTAGAGGGACGGTCGTTGCGCATGTCCTTTGTCCCTATTAGCGAGATCTTGAATGGGCGTCACACGGGCAAAAAGGTTGCTGTTAGAGGATGGCTGTACCGTAAAAGGGAAGGGAAGGAGACAATTTTCTTGGTGCTGCGTGACTCAACTGGCATTATCCAATGTACTGTCAAAATAGGCAGTTCAGCTTGGAATGAGGCTGAAAAACTTACGATTGAATCGTCTTTAGCGCTTGAAGGCGTAGTTCAGAGGGACAAGCGTGCTCCAGGCGGCTACGAAATTTCTACGGGGACAATTTCGGTGATAGGGATAGCTGAACTCTTCCCGATATCCAAGGATAAGAGTGAAGATTTCCTACGGGATATTCGCCACCTTTGGCTTCGCAGTCGACGGATGAGCTTGATAATGCAAGTTCGTGCTGCTGTCCTAGAATTTGCGCGTGAGTTTTTTAAAAGTCAAGGTTTTGTCGAGGTTTCCCCGCCCATGTTCATCACAAGCGCTTGTGAAGGTGGTTCAACTCTTTTTGGCTTGAAATATTTTGATCAGGACATGTATTTGACGCAGAGTTCTCAGCTTTATCTTGAGGTTATGATATACTCTTTGGAGAAGGTTTACTGTATTGCTCCATCTTTCCGTGCTGAAAGGAGCAGAACGATTAGGCATTTGACTGAGTACTGGCACATCGAAGGTGAATGGCCTTTTGCCGACATGAATGATTTGATGCGTTTTGAAGAGGAGCTTGTAGCCTATATTTGCCAAAAAACAGCTGAAGAATGCACAAGGGAACTCAAGGAGTTACATGCGGACATTGCAATGTTAGCTTCAATTAAGGCACCGTTTCCAAAGATAACCTATACTGAAGCGGTTGAGAAGCTAAATGCTAAAGGCTCTAAGCTAAACTGGGGTGATGATTTAGGCTATGACGACGAGAAAGCCTTGGCTAAGGAATTTGGTAGGCCATTCTTTATATATGATTATCCCACGGCGATCAAAGCGTTCTACTGCAAAACTCACAGAGACCGCCCGGAAGTGGCCATGTCAGCAGACATGCTGGTTCCAAGAATAGGCGAAATATCAACAGGCGGCGCAAGAGAAGACGATAAAGAAATGCTGATCAAGCGAATCAGAGAGATGGGCATGAAGGAGGAAGACTACAATTGGTACTTGGACCTTCGGCGTTATGGCACTGCACCTCATGTTGGTTTCGGGTTGGGACTGGAAAGATTGTTAACTTGGATGCTTAACTTAGAAAATATAATAGACTCTATACCATTTCCGAGGACAACTAGACGATTCTATCCATAAAAGCTGTGCCAAATGTACCAACGGGAGCTTCAAATTCCGCTGCCTATTACCACTAGCATATGGGTTTTCTCTTTTAGGCAACCGTGCTTAGCGTAATGAGAAATTGAAGCAACCGATTTTTGCAAAGTTGAAGAGAATTTGATTAACTTTGGCGCGCGCGCAAAATAGAATAGGGAGAGTTGGGGGCTACTCCTTTTCTAGTTGTTTTCTCAGCTCTTCATATGCTGCCTTTATATCTTCGACTGAAGCCTCGTCTTCTAATGTTGAAACGTCGCCCAAAGTGGCTCCGACCAGTACTGCTTTCAAGAGCCTTCGCATGATTTTTCCGCTTCGTGTCTTTGGTAACTTATTGACAATCACGATTGCATCTGGTGTAGCTATTGGGCCGATGGTTGTTCTGATGTGCTTTGTAAGGTCTGCTTGCAGCTCTTCTGAAGGTGAGAAACCGCTTCTTAGCACTACGAACGCCACCGGGACTTCACCTTTTACAGCGTCTTCTTTACCCATGACTGCTGCTTCTGAAACTGCAGGATGAGAGACCAAGGCACTTTCAAGCTCAACCGTGCCTATTCTGTGCCCAGCGACTTTTAGGACTTCATCGGCCCTTCCGAGAAGCCAGAAATAACCCTCCGGATCTTTCACTGCATAGTCGCCTGTGTAATAAATGTTTGTCCATCTTCCAAAGTAAGCTTGTTTGTATCTTTCAGAGTCTTTCCACAAGGTTTCGAGCATGCCCGGCCAAGGCATTTTCACTACTAGAAAGCCTTTGACTCCTGCCGGGGTTGGTTGACCTTTCTCATCGTACACGTCTGCGTAGACGCTTGGCAACGGATTTGTCGCTGAACCAGGTTTAAGTGGTACAAGCTCCAACCCTGGCAGTGGCGCTATCATGAACCCACCTGTTTCAGTTTGCCACCAAGTGTCTACTATTGCCAGTTTCTCTTTTCCGACTACGCGGTAATACCATCTCCATGCCTCAGGGTTTATCGGTTCGCCAACCGTTCCCAGCAGTCTCAAGGTCGTAAGTTCATGCTTCTTCACCCATTCTTCTCCGAACTTCATAAACATTCTGATCGCTGTGGGTGTGGTGTAAAGGATTGTTACGCCGTGTCTTTCAATAATGCCCCACCATCGATCTTGCGCTGGATAATCTGGGGTTCCTTCAAAAATCAGTGATGTTACCCCTAGGGATAGTGGCGCGTAAACGTTGTATGTATGCCCAGTGATCCAGCCTATATCTGCTGTGCACCACCAAACGTCTTTTTCGAGCGGGTTGAAACCCCATTTGAGCGTCCAGTAGCCCCACACTAAATAGCCGCCGGTGCCATGCTGCACTCCTTTGGGTTTGCCCGTTGTCCCAGAAGTGTAGAGTATGAAGAGTGGCTCCGTTGCTTCTACCGGCTCGGGTGGAACATACGTGTTTGCTTCCAATTGGGCGAGAGTTTCGTGATACCAGTAGTCTCGTCCCTCCCTTATTTGAACGTTCTGTCCAGTCCTTTTGACTACTATTACTTTTTCGATGCTTGGCGTGCTCTGCAGGGCGCGGTCTGCGGTATCCTTTAATGTGACAGTCTTTCCTCGTCTGTAAGCTCCGTCTGCAGTTACCAGAATCCTTGCTTGACAATCGTTTATTCTGTCTGCGAGAGCCTCTGCGCTAAAGCCTGAAAAGACTACTGTGTGAACTGCGCCTATACGCGCTGTTGCAAGCAACGTAATGGGCAATTCAGGAATCATAGGCAAATAAACAGCTACTCTATCTCCCTTTTTAAGTCCGAAGTTCTTGAAAATCTTAGCAAGTTTGTTTACTTCCATGTAAAGCTGATGGTACGTGTAGGTTCTGACTTCGCCGAGTTCACCTTCCCAAATATATGCAAGAATGTTTTTCCTAGGTGTTTCCAAATGCCTATCCAATGCATTATACGAGGCGTTAAGAACGCCACCTGAAAACCACTTGTAGAAAGGCGGGTTTGAATCGTCCAGTACTTTGTTCCAAGGTTTGAACCAGTCAATAGCTTTTGCTTTTTCAGTCCAGAACTCCTGCGGGTTCTTAATTGACTTTTCCCACTCTTCTCTCAGTTTCTTTCCCGAAGACACTTTCTCATTACCGGGATATACTTTCTCTTTGAACGGTAAGCTGGGTTCTGACATTTTCAATCTTCCTTGAATTTGGGAGAAAGTTTCTTTCGAAAATATAAACATTTTTGGTAGAAAATGAGAAAAAGGAGGTCCTTCTCATTTTACGACGTTTGTCTAATCTTCGTGGTAGATTTTTTCATCAATATCGTAAGAATTATGCCAAGAAATGCCAAAGCGCCAGCTATGTAAAAGGAAGGCACATAAGAGTTTGTAAAGGTCTTGAAGTATCCTGCCATGATAGGACCTAATACTGCGCCTGCACCATAAGCCGTGAATATTATACCGTAGTTTACACCGAGACTTTTTACGCCATAATAGTCTGCTGTCAATACGGGATACAATGCGAGGAAACCTCCGAAACTTAATCCCAC
>CAZDZM010000066.1:0-7555 GCA_964509945.1 uncultured Candidatus Bathyarchaeia archaeon | reverse complement strand
CAGGATTCAAAGATTTTAGAACAAACACGTTTCTCGGCAATCTTGTTTTTGATGCGGCACTGCCCCTTTATATAAGGAACCTAGCCGTAAAGTGCGGCAAGACGATTGGAAAAAACAATGACGCGTGGCTTCTAGCCTTAGATGCAATGGTTGCTGTGGGCAAAAACAAGGTTGTCGATGATGAATTCGTTATGTCGCACCTTAACAGACTTTCAATACCTTTTGATGCGATAAAAAAAGTTAAGATGTATAAGACCAAAAAGATGGATTTTCCGAGTTGGAATAGAAAATTGGAAGAGGCCTTTCAAGACTATATGAGCACAGAGGCGTATGAAAGCGTTAAAGAAGTAATAGACGAAAGCGTAGAAAAGAATCAGCATAGTATAATTTTTCATGAGGCGAACTCTTGTCCAGAATTCTGGGAGCAAACTAGATTGATTACAGGTTTCAATTTGGCTATACCCTTGCTCAAATCCGCTCAAAGCCTCACTGGCCTTAGTTATTAAGGTGAAAGGAAATGAGAGTAGGAATAATTGGCGGTTCAGGATACGTGGGCGGAGAACTCTTGCGCTTGTTACTTCCCCATCAGCAGGTAGAAGTCACAATGGTTACCTCTCGACAAAACGTTGGCGAATATATTTTCGGGATTCACCCAAATCTTCGAGGGCTCACACAACTAAAATTTGTTCCCTTAGACCTTTCTCAGATTCAAAAAAATTCTGATCTGGTCTTCACCGCAACTCCTCATGGCGGTTCAGTGAATCTTGTTCCAAAACTCCTTGACATGGGGCTTAAAGTCATTGACATGAGCGCCGATTTTCGTCTAAAAAACCCAGATGACTACGTCAAGTGGTATGGCTGGGAACATGTCCATCCAGAACTATTGAAAGAAGCAGTGTACGGCTTACCAGAATTCCACCGCCAAGAAATAAAAACCGCTCGCCTAGTAGCATGCCCAGGCTGCATGGCAACTGCAACGATCCTTGGCTTAGCCCCTCTAATAAAGGCCGATTTTATAGAGAAAAATAGAATCGTGGTTGACGCGAAAATCGGTTCTTCAGGCGCGGGCAGTAAACCTTCAATTGCGTCTCATCATGCCGAGAGATTTGGAGGGGTAAGAGCATACAAAACAGTGGGTCATAGGCACATCGCAGAGATTGAACAAGAACTTAATATGCTTACAAATGAGCCTCTAACAATCTCCTTCTCCTCGCACGCGGTTAACATGGTTCGAGGCATACTTACAACAATTCACGTTTTCCCCAAGAAGCCAGTGACAATCAAAGAAATTTGGAAGATGTATCGTTCACAATACGAAGGTGAACCCTTCATACGCTTCGTCAAGTATCTGAAAGGACCATACCAACTGCCCGATCCAAAGGTTGTATTAGGAACAAACTTTTGCGACATAGGCTTTGAAATAGACCCTCACGCGAATCGCTTCGTAATTTTGTCGGCAATCGACAACATGATCAAGGGCGCTGCAGGCCAAGGGGTCCAATGCCTAAACATAATTCTCGGCATTAGCGAAAAGACCGGGCTAGAAAGCATGGGTTTCCATCCGATGTGATCATATGCTAATCGTAGTGAAAATGGGCGGAAGCATATTGAAAGAGGGGGCTTCTTCAGAACTCGTATCTGACCTGAAGAACGTTCTCTCAGAAAACAAACTAATTCTTGTTCACGGTGGAGGAATAGAAGTCACTGAAATCGCTTCCAAACTTGGGAAAGAACAGAAATTCGTGGTTTCGCCTGATGGTTTTAGAAGTCGCTATACAGACAGGGACACTATCGAGATATACTTAATGGTTATGGCTGGAAGAATTAACAAGCAAATAGTTTCGGCTCTTCTGAGTCAAGGAATACCCGCTTTAGGTCTGTCTGGTCTGGACGGCCTGCTTTTGCAAGCGGAGCGGAAAAAGAGACTTATAGTCGTTGATGAAAATGGAAGAAAAAAAGTCATTGACGGAGGCTACACCGGAAGAATAAACAAAGTCAACTGCGATCTACTGGAGCTTCTCATCGAAAATGGTTATTTGCCAGTCATAACACCGATTGCCATAAGCGAAGAATTTGAGCTTCTCAATGTGGATGGGGACCGAACAGCTGCCTGCATCGCTGGTAACCTCAAAGCAGATAGACTTGTACTTTTGACAGATGTAGAGGGCTTGATTTTAAACGGCGGGTTGGTGCCAAGAATAGGCGTTTCTGACGCGAAGGAGATTCTTCGCAAGATTGGGCAAGGAATGATTACTAAAGTTCATGCAGCTATTGAAGCCCTCAATCTAGGGGTAGGTGAAGTCTTGATCTCATCTGGTCACGGGAAGTTTTCCATATCTTCTCCGTTGAAACATGAATGTGGCACTGTGATAACGCGTGAATGAACAAGAAATAATGAGCGCCGAAGAAAAACTAATGGCGAATGTTTACGCCAAAAGGCCCCTAGTCATAACAAGAGGTAAAGGGGCTTTAGTTTGGGACGTGAACGGCAAAGAATACATAGATTGTACCGGCAGCTATGGCGTCTCCATTGTCGGGCATGCACATCCAAAAGTCGTGGAAGCAATAAAAAAACAATCAGAAATTCTCATCTCTTGCCACGCATCTTTCTACAATGATGTACGGGCAGAACTTTTGCAGAAGATTACACAATTGACCCCCGAAGGCCTCACCAAAGTTTTTCTTGCAAATAGCGGCGCTGAGACAATTGAATGTGCCATTAAATTGGCTCGCAAATTTTCTGGTAAACCTGAAATAATCGCCATGATGGGCGCCTTTCACGGGAAAACCATGGGTGCCCTATCCGCAACTTGGGACAAGAAGTATCGTGATCCTTTCAAACCTTTAGTTCCTGAGTTTAAACATGTTCCGCCTGACGATCTCAAAAAGGTAAGGGAGGCCATATCCGATAAAACCGCCGCCATCCTAGTGGAGCCAATTCGTGGAGAAGGTGGAATTAGACTTCCACACAACGATTTTCTTCAAGGCTTAAGGGAAATTTGCGATGAAAAAAATGTTCTTCTAATCTTTGATGAAGTTCAAACAGGGTTTGGACGCACTGGAAAAATGTTCGCATTTGAACACTGGGGTGTTGTTCCAGACATCATTTGCTTGGCAAAGTCAGTAGCCGGCGGTCTTCCTATGGGCGTGACTGTAGCCAAAGAGGATATAATGCGCACTTTGAAAGTCGGGGAACACTCAAGCACTTTTGGCGGTAGTCCTTTAGTGTGCGCAGCCGCAAGTGCCACAATTGATGTATTAGTGAATGAAAAACTTCCAGAAAGAGCAGCCATGCTTGGGGAATATTTTAAGCAAAAACTAGGAAACCTTCAAGCTCGTCATAAAATCATAAAAGAGGTTCGTGGCTTAGGTCTTATGATAGGCGTGGAGCTTCGGGTTGACGCCTTAAACATTCTCATCAACTCCATGAATAGAGGGGTTCTTATTCTCGATGCGGGAAGGAACATCCTGCGTTTTCTACCTCCTTTGGTCATTCAAAAAGAGCAAATCGACAAAGTGCTCTGCGTCCTAGACGTGGTTATAGGAGAAGAGAAAGATGCGAGATTACGCGGTTCACCTTCTAACTGAGCTGTTAAGCATTTATAGCCCGTCTGGTAAAGAAGAAGGGATCTCCAAGTTCCTTGCAGAAGAGATGGAGAGGTTGGGTTTTTGCGTGCAGAGGGATGATGTTGGGAACGTAATTGGAGAAGTCGGTCAGGGCAAGCCTACTATTCTGTTGTGTGGGCACATGGACACTGTTGCAGGATACATTCGTGTGCGAGCCCAAAACAACAAATTGTATGGTAGGGGAGCCGTTGACGCTAAAACCTCACTAGCGGCAATGATCGTCACCGCACACATGCTTGCTAAAGAAAACTTTTCACCCAAAATTCTAGTCGTCGGAGTGGTCGATGAAGAAGGATCAAGCAGAGGGATTAAACACCTCGTAAAAAAGGGCCTCTCTGCTGATTATGCCATATTTGGAGAACCAAGCGGGGTTGAAAAGATCACAATCGGGTACAAAGGAAGTCTGCGCCTCAAGATAGCATGCAAAACACAAACTGGTCACTCTGCTGCTCCATGGCTTTATGAAAACGCCATCGAAAAGGCATTTGAACTCTGGAAAGAAATCCAAGAACTCCATTTGCCTCAAGAGAAACTTGGAAGTCCCTTTTACTCAGTTACTTCATGCTTAATCAAAATAGAAGGAGGAGAGACGGCCTCTAAGGTCCCATCTCAATGCGATATGCACCTCGATGTCCGAATTCCTCCACAATTTGCACCATCTCAAGTATTTGATCAAATAAATGGCGGGATCAAACAATATCAGACTCGTAATCCAAAGGTCTCGGTAAAAGTAAAAATCGTGGATCTAACGGATCCCTTCGAGGTTGATGAAAATTCGCCTCTTGTCAAGGCACTGTGTTGGTCCATTAGAAAGGTGAGACGCAAAAATGCCATTCTTCTGAGAAAAACAGGAACAGGTGACATGAATATACTTGGTAGATCTATGAAAATACCAATAGTCACATATGGGCCAGGAAACTCCCATCTGGATCATACGCCAAGCGAAAGGATTGATATTCAGGAATACTTGGACAGCATTAAGGTGTATAGAGAAGCCATAATTAAATTAACCGAATTGCATAAAAACTGAGCGATTGGTTGGGTAGCCGCAAGTTGCCAAACTATTTATTCAAATTCTGTCAGTCCATTGCGCTGGACAAGATTTCATAAGTTTTGAGGCTGTCCTCTTTTTTTACAACAATAATCGTTTCCGTCCAGCAAGAAATGAACTCTATTATGTTAATGCCCTGCTCCGCCAATAATGCCGTTAAAAAAGCGACTACTCCGGGTGTAGCTTCTAACTCCTCGGGTGAATGTATGACTATCATTGTGCAGTTCTCATGAACTCTCCATGCGTCAGAAATTTCGGCCAGGCTATTCTTCTCCATCAGATAAACAAATTTGCCTGCTAGATTCACCTTCATTTCGTTCTCCTTTTCCAGTTGCTTATCCGTAATAACAACAGATTTTCCATCATAGACTGCTATTCTGCTCTTCTTCAGAAGCTGTAAAACTTTTTCCTCCCTTTTCCGTCTGTGTTTTCGCTGTTCCTCAGAAAACCTTCTTAACGCAGCTTTTACTGCAATTACGTTGTCGGTTCTAAGCTCTTTCCTAATCTGCCTCGACAATTCGCTAAGGTTAACTATGCCTTTTTCCAACGCTTCAAGTAAATATGGCTTGTTTTTCAAGTAGTCTCTTACTTCTTGGGCGACTGTCATGCCTTCAGAATGTATTGTTTGGAACATTTAAAGCTTACTTTGTAACAAAAAAGTCGCAAAGTTTAAAAGAACGCTTTGTCAGCTAGGGAAAAAAACAATTTAAGGTTAGAATTGGGGGAGTAGAGTGACCGAAAAAATCGTGTTAGCGTACTCCGGCGGACTAGACACGTCGGTGTTGATAAAATGGCTTCAAGAGAAGTACGATGCGAGCGTAATAACCGTAACGGTTGATGTTGGTCAACAAGAGAATTTGAAGGAAATTGAAGAAAAAGCGAAAAAATTAGGAGTTCTGCAGCATTACTCAATAGATGCCAAACAAGAATTTGCCGTCAATTATATCTTTCCAGCCGTAAAGGCGAACGCTCTTTATGAAGGGAAATATCCAATAAGCAGTAGTTTGTCCCGTCCGCTAATAGTATCAAAAATGGTTGAAATTGCAGATAGGGAAGGTGCGTCAGCCTTTGCTCATGGCTGCACGGGCAAAGGCAATGACCAAGTTCGCTTCGATGTGTCCATCAGCTCATTGGCTCCAGACCTTAAAATAATTGCGCCAGTTCGAGAGTGGGGCCTGACGAGAGATGGAGAAATAGAATACGCAATGGCGCACGGAATTCCCGTTTCTTTGTCAGCCAAGTCGTATAGCATAGATCAAAGCTTGTGGGGTCGATCAATTGAGTGTGGACCTATGGAAAATCCTGGCCATGAACCGCCAGAAGATGCTTTTGAATGGACAGTTTCGCCTGAAAAGGCCCCGGACACGCCTGAATACGTTAATGTCAAGTTTGAAGGCGGCGTTCCGACTGCTTTGAATGGAGAAACCTTGGATCCGGTAACTTTAGTCGAAACGTTAAACGTAACTGCCGGAAAACATGGCATTGGCCGCATAGACCATATTGAAGACAGGCTTGTAGGCATCAAATCAAGGGAAGTTTACGAATGCCCAGCCGCAACAGTTCTTTTGGAAGCCCACAAAGATCTAGAGAAGATGGTTCTTACGCGTCACGAAGTCTTATTTAAGGAGGAAATCGACGCTCAATGGACCTTCTTGGCTTACACGGGTTTATGGATGGATCCCTTGAGAGAAGACCTTGAAGCTTTCATCGACAAAACCCAAGAGCGTGTGGAGGGCGAAGTTCGGGTTAAACTGTATAAGGGGGGACTACGAGTAGTTGGGCGCTCTTCGCCTATGTCCCTTTACGATCTGAACTTGGCAACGTACGACATTAAGACAACTTTCAACCAAGCCTTCTCAAAAGGTTTCATCGAACTGTGGGGGCTCCAAACAAAAACCTTCAACGCTCTGAAAAAGAAACTGAACGAGACTCCGAGTGCAATTCAGCCCTTGCCAAATGTCCAACATGAGCAGCTTTCGAAGGTTGCGTGAATGTCTGGAATCTTGCAGGGAGGAAGGCTGCGTTCCACAAGAAAAGACGTTGTTAAATTTACTTCCTCCCTAAAGGATGACAGAAAGCTTTCAAATGCTGTTGTGGCTATCAACAAAGCTCATATAGTCATGTTGATGGAGCAAAAGATCATCAGTTGGCAAGATGGAGCTAAGCTCCTTGAAGTCTTAAGCCAATTCTCACACATCAAATTGAAATCCTCGGTTGAAGACGTTCACGTGGCTGTCGAAGAAGAGGTCACTGAGAGAGCTGGATTGAAAATCGGCGGAAATCTCAATATTGCCAAAAGCAGAAACGACCAGGTGGCAACAGCCATTAGGATGGAGCTGCGGAAAGATTTAATCCAATTGATGTTTTCTGTTGTGGCAATGCAAGACGCCCTAGTCAAGACAGCTGAGAAGCACGTAAGAACAGTCATTTTAGGATACACACATCTACAACCAGCCCAACCAATAACCTTTGCCCATTATCTTCTCTCGCACACGGATGCACTAGAAAGAGATCTACAGCGGTTGGAGGAAACTTTTGAGCGCGTCAACCTCTGTCCCATGGGTGCTGGAGCCTTAGCAACTTCAAGCTTTCCGATAAATCGTGATAGGGTAGCTGCACTATTAGGTTTTGACGACGTGATGGAAAATTCAATTGATGCTGTAGGCAGCCGTGACTTCATACTGGAAACGTTGGCAATCCTTACATTGATTGCGGTGAACATGAGTCGTTTAGCTGAAGATCTTATCATCTGGAGTTCTGCAGATTTCGGGGTTATTGACCTTCCAGACAGTTTTTCCTCTACAAGCAGCATAATGCCTCAGAAGAAAAACCCTGATGTCCTCGAAGTTATCCGTGCAAGAGCAAGCCACATGCTCG
>CAZDZM010000065.1:0-7714 GCA_964509945.1 uncultured Candidatus Bathyarchaeia archaeon | reverse complement strand
CACCTTATTCTTAATAAGTATGGTTATGTCTTCACACGGATATGTTTTGAGGATTCGCTACGTTTATTTATGGAGATGGTATTGAATAAGCTAAGGATAGGAACGAAAAGATGTCTAAGAAAGCTCCGTCGAAGGATGAAGCTCTAGAAGCACTGGATTTCATCGTTAATGTACTCAAGGAACATGAAAAAGACTTGGATCGCCTAATAAACGAGCTAGGCACAATAACTCAGCAACTGGGCGATACAGGCGAACTAAGTGGAAAAGTTGAGAAAGTTGAAGAAAGGCTGACCAAACTACAAGATGAAATAACCAACTTGATCACTTATCTCTCAACCACTTCCCGAGAAGCTCCAGTAGTGCAACGGAGCCTCACCCAAGAACAAAAACCTGAAGCGATATCGATTGGAGCAGTACACGGCCCCCCTGTGATTTTGCGATGCAAACTGTGGGAAGATTTCCAGACATTAGCTTATCAAGCCCAGACGTTGTCTTTCCTATACAAAGAAACTGAAAAAACTTTTCAAGCTGACGCATTAAAAAATAATCAAATCATAACCTACAGTGGTGAGCTTCCAAAACATACTTTTCTTTTGAAAACGTGGCTTTCCAAACAGCTAGATGTTCCTGAGAAAAAGATTTTGGAAGGCATTTTGGCCATCGGTTAAGCTCAGGATTCATAGTTATTGTTGATCAGCAATATTTTTATATAAGAGCCGCGTCTTAAGTCTTATGACTGCATATGGAGGACACCGTTGAGGTTGAAGGCTAGACCACAAACAGCCAAGAATAGTTTTTTCCGTTCTCGAAGCCTTCTCCTTTCTCCTCGATGACGGATTGGCTGAGTGGCTAGCCAAAAAACAATGAAAGCCCTCCATGGCAGCACTAAAGATGAAGAGGAAAACAATGACCAGCGAAAGCGGAATACGCAAGAAAATACACGAAGAAGTCGCAAAATTTGAAAAAACAATGGAGGAGCTTAAACTTTTAAAGTGTGTAGCCCAAGACCTAAAGAGCTACAAAAGAATGATCAAAGTGAAACATTACGACTAGAAAACGTTTAAACGGCAAAAGCATAACATGTAAAACTGTTTCTGCATTCGTATGTACAACCCGCGCGCGCGCCGAACACGCACTAGCTTGAACTTTCTGCTCTCCCAAACTGCGGCGACAAGAAATGGCTATGCACTGGCTCAAATTGAGGGCGTGGTAAATAGCAGGCGTCAGTGGAGAATATCATTTTTCACCACGCCCCGCAGGATACCCCTCACCCCAATCCATTACGCCCTCAGTTGAAAAAGGATATTCCCAACTTGAAATATTTCGCTGCTCCCACTGCGCCTCAAACTTTTGAAACTAGCATACGATCAACCTTCATACGGCATACTTTTTCAGCTTCAAGGATCAATGCTTAAATATTTTCCATTGCTATTTTTAGGGGAAAACAAAATGAACTCGCCAGCAGATGACATACGCTTTTTCAACACACTTACGCGCAAGAAAGAGAAATTTGTCCCTATAGAAAAAGGAAAAGTCAAAATGTATGCCTGTGGCCCAACGGTTTACGACTTTGCGCACATAGGCAACTTCAGAGCCTTCATCTTTGAGGATCTATTGCGCAGGTGGCTCGAGTACCGCGGGTTTCAGGTAACTCAGATCATGAATCTGACTGATGTAGACGACCGAACGATTGCGGCTTCAAAGAAGCAAGGAATTCCACTGAATCAGCACACGGAACAGTACATTAAGGCTTTCTTTGAAGACGCAGACGCGTTAAACATTCAAAGAGCCATGGTCTATCCGAGAGCAACAGAGCATATTCCCGAAATGGTCACTTTAGTCAAGAAACTTATGGAAAAGAACTACGCTTACAAGGGCGAAGATGACTCGATTTACTATGATATTTCGAAGTTCAGGAAATACGGACAACTTTCAAAGTTTAAAGTTGGAGAACTAGAGCCAGGCGCAAGGGTGAAGCTGGACGAGTACGAGAAGGCTGAAGCAAGAGATTTTGCCTTGTGGAAGGCTTGGACTGAAGAAGACGGAAACGTCTTTTGGGAAACTGAAATTGGGAAGGGAAGACCTGGCTGGCACATTGAATGTTCTGCAATGTCCATGAAATATTTAGGCGAAACTTTTGACATCCACTGCGGCGGGGTGGACAATATGTTTCCACATCATGAGAACGAAATTGCCCAAAGCGAAGCTGCCACAGGCAAAAAATTCGTCAATTACTGGCTTCACAACGAGCATCTGCTAGTTGAAGGAAAACGCATGGCCAAAAGATTCGGCAATTACTACACTTTAAGAGACCTACTGAAAATGGACTACGACCCTAAAGCTATTCGATATCTGCTTTTGTCAACGCATTACAGACAGCAGTTTAACTTTACCTTTGAAGGGCTGGAGGCCGCCAAAGGCGCTATAGAACGTTTAACAAACTTGATGTACAGGCTGACGGACGCTGACGGAAAAGGTAGCGGAGAAAAGATAGCACGACTGGTAAACCAAGTAAAGAAGATCTTCGGTGAAGCTATGGATGACGATTTAAATATAGGTATAGCCTTGGCCGCCCTCTTCGACTTCGCCAGAGAAGTAAACAATTTGTTAGATGCTAATATGCTCAGCAAGGAAAATGCGAAAGAAGTCTGCGAGTTAATGATCGGCTTTGACAAAGTCCTTGGTGTAATTGGCGAAGTTATCAAAGAAGAAAAACTGTCAACAGAGGCAGTTAAGCTTATCCAAAAAAGAGAAGAAGCGAGAAAAGTCAAAGACTGGAAAACTGCCGACAGAATCAGAGAACAACTTAAAGCCATAGGGATAATAATTGAAGATACGCCGCAAGGCGTGAAATGGAGAACCCAAAAAAAGTCAATCTAACTGACTTTTTCCATCAAAGTTCCATTCGTCCGTAGCGTACTTTTCTCTGCACAATTTCTCTGCAAGTCCCTTCTCATAAGACGTTAATTCGCCATGGACGACCTCCATGTTCAAGGCATTTCTAAAACCCTTAACCAAAGCGTCATTCACTTCCTCTATGGAAACGGCCTTTCCAAGCTCCTTTCTTATGGAAGTAATTTTGTGTTTCGCAACGTTTACAACATCCATACACGTTTTAGCCCATGGAACGCGCAAAAGCGTGAACATCTTTTCTAAATCAACATCTAAAAGGACCGTGCCATGCTGCAAAACAACTCCGCTTTTGTGGGATTGGGCACTTCCCGAAATTTTCTTACCTTTAACGGTCAAGTTTGGACAGTTCCTTTCGTCACCTTGGCTGAAATCAGCGGATATTCCCAGAATTTTAAGGGCTTCCGCTATTCCGGCATAAACTTGCGAGTAAACAGCAGTTATGTCCATTGCACTTGGGTTTTCCCTCCCCAAAACCACACTATAGGTAATTTCGTCTTCGAAATCATGATAAACAGTGCCTCCGCCAGATATTCTTCTGACAACGTCAACCCCATACTTTCTGCAATTTTCAAGTTGGACTTCGTTCTCGATTTTCTGGAATTTTCCAATAGAAACAGCGGATGGCTTCCAACGATAAAACCTCAAGCTATTTGAGACCCTATCCTCAATTCTGGCTCTTAAGACGGCCTCGTCAATAGCCATATTCATAAACGCGTTATAGGTCTCAAATTTCAACAGACGCCAAACGCTCATCGAACTGCCCGTTCTATGAAAATCAAACTATGCTTAAATATCTTGCGCAATTCAATATAATGTAACATAGAAGCACGAACACGTTTCACAATTTGAGTTAGCGTTGTCGACTATTTTCTGGTTTGAATGTTCATGATCATTGGATTCTATATTCCGTCAGAGGAGCTCAAAAGCCAGCATCACTTGAAACAGTAAATGAAAACTCAAGTCACAGTTTAAAAACGCGAAGTTTGGCGCAAATATGCGAAGTCACTTCATTTCCTTTTCCTGTAGATTTTCATTCCATCTCGTTCCGTTACTTACTCAAATCCAGATTCTATGAGTTCACAGTCTTCTTTCAGGTTTTTGGAAACTTTAGTAGTGTAGCCTTCGCTTTCAAAGTTCACTAGCTGCGTGTACAGCAACGTGTTTTCTATGCTTTTGTGGTCTAGCATTTGTTTGACATGGAGAATGTCTTTTGCTCTGTTGTACTCTATGGTTGCTTTCCAATGTCGGAAGGTGTGAAGGTGAATCTGGTTTAGGCGTGGGTTCTGAAGTTTGAAGGCTAAGTTTCTCCTTTGCGCGTAGCGCGCGCGCTTACCGTTCATTCCGAGCTTGGATCCGCAAAGTGGGCATGTCTTGAGATCTTTCGTTTCCATATTAGCCGACTCTCCTAGTCTGGAACCTTATAGCGCGCGCCTTCAACTATTTTGGAAACTTACGCGCACAAGCTCATTTATAGATGAACGGCATGGCTTTGAATCTACGGATGTGCTTATATTAGGGGTAATCTGATGAAGTTTAAGAGGAGACAGATAATGGCTGAAGATGTTTTGGATGAAGATGGCTTCGTTAAGAACCCTGATTTTTGGAGCGAGGCGTTGGCGACAAAGATGGCTAAGGACCAGTTTAACATATCGGTGACCGAATTGCATTTGGAAGTGATACGGTTTGTCAGGGAATATTACCTGAAGTGGGGCACAGTTCCAATGGTCAAAACCATAAGAGACAGTGTGAAAATCAGTAATGAGCAGCTGGATGGAATGTTTAAGCGGGGTATAAGCAGTTCACGCGGAGTTATATGTAAACTGGGTGGTTTGCCGAAGATGCTTTGTATTGCATCAGGATGCTGAAGGGGAAGCGTAATGGCTGCAGAAATTGTTTTTCTATATGGGTGGGGTCCCGAAGAGGAGGGACGATTGTCTTCGCTTCTCTACTTGGCTGAAACGGCAGCCGCTATGAATGTGAATGTCGCTATTTTCCTTTTTGCAGACGCAGCCGTCTTAGCTAAAAAGGGAATATGTACAAAGATGGGTGAAGAAATTGGAAGACGATTCGCAACAGTGCTGAAAAACGAAAACATAAAGTTTCACATCTGCGAAGAGGCAGCGAGGAAACGCAGCATAACCACGGAAAGCTTAGAGGAAGGCGTAACAATTGTGGGCTACGCAACTTTCCTTGACATGGCTATTTCTTCGAAAACTGTCATAACCATCTAAGAGCATTTTTATCCTAGATTACTTATTCATCAGGGGTGAAGAAAGATGATAATAATTAAAAATGTTAGAGAACTTGAGGCATACGATGTCAAAGAAGCCTATGGACAAGACGCGGAAGGCGTGACCATAAGGTGGATATCCGAGAAGAGAACTGGCGGAGACGAGTATCTACACAATTTCGCTCTGCGCTACTTCGTCATAAAGCCCCGGGGATACATTGCTTCTCACAGTCATCCGTGGGAACAAGAGATAGCCGTTACTAGAGGGCACCTCCAAATAACTGGACAAAGCGATAATAGAACATTAGAAACTGGTGATGTAGCTTACTTCCCAGCAAACGAGGAGCACGGCTTCAAAACAATAGGCGATGAGCCGAGTGAATTCTACTGCGTCATAGGATGCATAGGCAAGGGCGAGAATTGCGTTGGAATATCAGAATAGTGCATTGACTTTGTATTCAAACTCTTGCGTTGAACGCACGTCTGCGATAACAAATGCTCAACCATCAGTGCACTTGTGCTAGTGATAATAGCGTTTGTTTCTGGTACTATAGACTGTCTAATTGCTGTCTAACTGCGTGCTATATAACTTCACTCTTCCTCCATTCTCTTCCACGTGCAGTTTAGAAAAATGGCGCGCGCTATCTTTTTCCTCAATGACAAGTGGATAGAGAAAAAAAGGGGAGGTTTTATGTTGGATGCCTATGTCAAGTTGATTCATCTAAGAGCTTTTTCGACGGGGATGGCTAGGTTCCTCTCGATCTCCGCCACTGCGGCGACTTCCTTAGTGATGTACTTCGAGGCTGTGACTTCGTCTGGAGCCTCGTAAAGGATAGCTACATCGTACTTCCCAAACAAGAGATATGTTCCGTGGACCTTAACGCCCTTTGGCACTGGTATCCCCTTGCTGAAAGCTTCTAGGAAGGCCTTGCGGTCGGCACCAGAAGGAAGAGCTTTGATCAGGGCAAGAATCATCATGATTTCTACTCCTCCAATCATTAATATGTGTAGGAGTTTCTTTCTTAAATCTTTAGTGCAACTTGAAATTATATATTAACAATTGATTGAATATGGAAAAAATACACCGACATTCTAAGTGTGTCGGAACAGAGATTACTTGGGATAGACGCACGCGCTAGATATCTTTAGGCTGACTACTGCTACATCAACTTTTTCAAGGGAGGTTGCTAAACTTTGTATAGGTGTCATGCAATGAAAGTTTTCTTTCAAGAGATCCAGGTTTCCACGAGAAATAGAACGGAACTCGTCGACATTACCGGTAGCATCGAAGGGATTATGCTGAAAAGTGAGGTTAAAAATGGCTTATGCATTATCCACTCCGTCCATTCAACAACGGCCATAATCTTGAACGAACATGAAGCCGGCCTTGCAAAGGACATCGTAAAGAAGATCCAACAAGACTTCCCGAAAGGAGCAGGATGGCTCCATGACAGAGTCGATGATAACGCGGATGCTCACCTCGCATCATCCTTCATAGGACCCACAAGGGTCTTTCCAGTTCAAAACGGCAGACTTGTGAGAGGAACTTGGCAAAACATCTTCCTCCTTGAACTGGACGGACCACGCACCAGAAGAATCACCGTAGAAGTTATGGGTGAATAAGCAATAATAGCATATCTTCACTAAACTTAGCGCGCGCTGGTTATGATCTGGGAGAAGATTCGAGACAAAATTCTTTGCATGAAAAGCAATTGGGACTCATTTAGTCTGCAAAACTCTATTTGAGTCGCATTTTAGACATGTCAAGCATTTTTCTTGAGTTTTCAAGCATTGCATGGTTGTTGTTGAAAAAGGCGTAGGCATTTTTAGGTTTAGCCTTCAAAATCTTGTCTATTACCTCTTCCAACTCCTTGTCACTGTAAAAGTGGGAATACCATTCTGTTCTTCCATGCATTCTTTCGTAAACTGCACCATTAGTGTTGAATACGTCGAGAGGAAAATCTGGAGAATCGATGCTTACCCAAGTTATCTGGAGCCCAGAAGCCCAATTGATCCACTTTTTGTCGTACCATCCAATGTTCCTAACCTCAAGCGCAAACCTTTCCTTAAGATCAGCTTCATTAACGAAACTCTCTATCAAAGAAGCAGATTTAGGAGTCATTGAAGGGGGTAATTGGAAAAGATAGAAATCAATACAAGGCTCTAACGGCATGAAAAGATTATGAAACTTCTTCCACGACTGAAAAGCTCTATAGTTGAACTTGAAAGTGTGTGTGATCAAACGATTAACCTTGATGGACCATCTGAGGTTTTCGCCTTTTTTCGCCCAAGACTTCACCATGTTAGGAAAGGGAAAGCGGTAAAAACTCGCGTTCAACTCAACAGCATTCAAACCAGAATTTGCAATATACCAATCAAAATTCCTTTCCTCGTTCCAAGAGTAATACCAGCCTGAAGTACCTACGAAGAATTCCATTCTAACCTCCATTATTTTATCAAGCTTCTAAATTAAAAGAAATTTGTTGTTTAAAAAACGGCAATAGCGCGCCATCACTCCACTGTCACTACGTCACTCAAACTATCACTCAATCACACTGTCACTCTCTCTAC
>CAZDZM010000064.1:3521-8028 GCA_964509945.1 uncultured Candidatus Bathyarchaeia archaeon | reverse complement strand
CGCGCTTCGCAGCTTCCTCAGTTGTCGTTGTCGTTGAACACGGAATTTTTTGCTGTTTGACGACAACCGCCAACCGCTTCAGTTTTTGGCGGATAACTTCCGGCGCGCGCAGAGGATCCCTATCTTTAACTATTCAATCTTTTTCTTATTATTTGGAATCACATTTTCGTTTTAAAGGAACATAAAGAACTTTTCCCATGGGCCTTGTCTTTAGAGTTCCGTCGCTTTGTTTCTCCAATAAGATTAAATCTTGATCTTCAAAATAGGATGAAACAACCGGAGCTACTAATCTTCCTCCGGGCTTCAGCTGCTCGATTAGAGGCCTCGGGATTTCTAGGCAGGCTGCGGTCACTGATATCTTATCATAAGGTGCTTCTTTTTCATAGCCTAATGCGCCGTCTCCAAGAATCAACAATACGTCGGTGTAACCCACTTTCCCAAGATTTTCCGCAGCGAAGTTGAAGGTTTCCGCGTCTATTTCAATTGAAACTACCTTCCCTTTGCCCCCAACGATTTCTTTCGCTAAAGCAGCTCCATAGCCGGAGCCAGCACCCACTTCCAGAAATTTTTCACCTTCTCTGAGCTTTAAGGCCTCATAGAATAAGGGATAGCTGTGTGGACAAGAGATTGTTGCCTCTTTGCCTGGAATTGGCAAAGGAACTTCAAGGTCAAATGTAGTTCCGTGATAAGCGTAATCTTTGTACTCTGGAAGCACAAACTCCTCTCTCGGCACCTTCAGCATCGCCCTTCTTATTCGCTCAGACTTCAAGAAACCTTGCCTAACCAGCCAGTCAACCTTCTGACTTCTCTCTTTCGAAAAATCCTCCTTTGTTTTGGTTGGCCTCTTTGGAGGCGGAATTAACCATCCCATGATCTTAACCATGCCAATCTTTCAAAGGCAACAAAACACTGTTCATTACTCATAGTTTTTCGATGATGCCATGTCTATTTGAAGCATCGTGATATATTTTAGAATAGCGTTTAAAACTAGTGAAAGACAATGAAGGAGTATCAACGTTTTCTAGCTCCAAGGTTTAAGCCTTTTGATCCTTTAGAGCTGGCAAAAGAGACTGAAAGAATAGTGACCCGAGAAGGCCCCGAAGGACTGGAGAGAAAATACACCGATTTTTATTCTGTTCCCGTCTATAGGGGAATTGCCACAGGATACGCTGCGGGCTGTTGCTTACGCTGCATTTACTGTTGGAGTAACTGGTCAAGGGATTTTCCAGATAAGTTTGGAGAATTCTATTCTCCCAGAACGGTTGCCCAGAGACTCTTCAAAGCTGCGGAGGACGGCATACTTTACTCTGAATACTGGAGGAGAGCCATCCCCAAAGTGAACAAGCTTCGCCTTTCTGGCTGCGAGCCAACACTCGGAAAAGAACATCTGCTATCAGTTTTAAAACACGTCAAGGATTCGGAGTATCCTCTCTTTATCCTAGAAACCAATGGAATACTATTTGGTTCTGATAGAGATTATGTGAAACGCGCAGCAGAGTTTGCATCGAAGCTTTATGTTCGCGTCTCCTTTAAAGCCGCAACTCCCGAAGGCTTCACCCAACGTACAGGAGCCATTGGTGAATATTTTAAACTCCCGTTCAGAGCGCTACAATACCTTTTAGATGAAGGAATCTACGCAAGAGCCGCAGCAATGACGGATTCAAAAGTCATGCCGAAAGAGGAGAGAAAGATTTTGATAGAAAAGTTAAGCGAGATTGACCCGCGGTATGGGAAAGGCGAACTAGAAGAGGAAGCTATAGATGCCTACGACACCACAGTTAACCGTTTAAAAGCTTCTGCCGATTCAGAATTTGCAGAGAAACTTGAGAAAGACATATTGAGGCGCAGCAGATGAGCAAGATGCACATTCCAGAGCCAATTTCCGGAGGCATATTACTCTCATACAAGTGCATCAGCGAGTGCAAGCATTGCATGTACGCCTCTTCTCCTCGCTGGAAAGCTGACTGGATTTCTCAGAAGGATGCGGAAAAGATTCTGGCTCAATTAGCTGAAAAGATTCTCCCAAGCCCCTTTGGACCGAATGAGATTGGCATAAACTACGGCTTACACTTTACTGGTGGAGAACCATTTCTCAATTTCGATCTCCTGCTTAAAACCACTGAAATGGCAAATGGACATGGAATACCTTCAACCTTTGTTGAGACCAGCTGTTTTTGGTGCAGAGATGACAAAACTACAAAGGAAAAGCTTGAACAACTAAAAAAAGCAGGATTACATGGAATACTAATCAGCGTGAACCCATTCATACTTGAACAGGTGCCTTTTGAAAATACTGAGCGAGCAATTCGGATAAGCCAAGAAATCTTTGGCAAAAACATAATGACCTATCAAGGTTTCTTTTACCATCAATTCAAAGAACTCAATATCAAGAATACTTTATCCTTTGAAGAATACCTGCAAAAAGCAGGCCGCGAAAGCTTGCGCCAAATAGAACTACTTCCAATGGGAAGAGCTGCATATGCGCTTGGAAATCTGTACAAAAAATATCCAGCAAAAGAATTCTTCGGCAATTCATGTAAGGAAGAGTTGACAAGAAACTGGCACATCCACATCGATAACTACTGCAACTACATGCCCGGCTATTGCGGAGGAATCTCTTTAGGAGACGCTAGGGATATTGATTCATTCCACGAAATAGAACTGGAGGAAAAACCAATTCTCCAGGCCTTGGCGACTGACTTGGAGAAACTCTACGAATTTGGCGTTGAAGGATTTGGATACATGGAATCATCCGAAGGATACATTTCCAAGTGTCACCTCTGCGTGGACATAAGAAAATATTTAGCAAAACAGACTGACGAATTTAAAGAACTTAGACCAAGAGAATTTTACTATCATTTAGACTAGAATAAGATATTAAATGAAGAATTCCACAGTCTAATACGTTACGTTGGGGAATATCATGGTCTTAAGAATCATGAAAAAAGATTTGGACAACATATTCCTGCACGCAAGAAAGTGCTATCCATTGGAGGCTTGTGGTGTTCTTGCTGGAAGAATAATTGGGGAAGAGAAAAATGTTGAAGAGGTTTATCACACAAGAAACGTGCTTGAATCTTCTTCTGAATATCAAATTGATCCTATAGAAGAGTTCAGAATTTTTGAGAAAGCCGAGCTTCGAGGATTAGATGTCCTCGGTTTTTACCACAGTCATCCCTTCTGGGATTCTTTCTGGTCTAAAACCGACGAGGATAAAAGTAAACCATGGATAGGATACACCTTTCTGATAGTCTCCCTCAAGACAGGCAACATCAATTCATACGTGAGAAGAAAGGACAAGGTGGAGAAAGAAGAAATCACAATCCTTTAATGACTTCGAATTTAAAACTGCAGAAATTTGAATTGCCACACTCTTAATGTAAGATTATTATTCGTGCACTATCTGTGATTAGACTGTGACCTAGTCAAGTAGCCGCGCGCGATTGCACGCACAAGTGTCTTAAATCCTAGCGCGCTTCTCTGAGTTCGTTCTTGTTAAGCCCGTGACTGTTTGGTTATGTTAGAGGAGTTCGATCCATATTCCGTCTGGGTCTTCAATGTACGCCCATCGATCACCGTTTTCCTTCATTTTCAAGATTGTTTTGTGGCCTGCCCGTCGGGCTTCTTCCAAGGCCTTATCTAAGTCGTCGACGTTAAAGGCTAAATGATCAAGCCCCTCGCCTACAATGTACTTCGTATTGTAAGGGCTATCCTCTTCATAATAGTTCAGTTCTAGGACAAATCCATCTTTTTCGCTCTGCAAATTAACGACTTCACCTTTTGCTTTCTCAATCTTGCTGCGGCTGGCAACCTTCATACCAAGCACTAACGTGTAGAAGTTAACGGACCTCTGCAAATCTGTGACTCTTATTCCAACATATACAAACCTAGCTTTCATAATCATCACCCAACTATACAATAACACTCACATATTACAATTGCTCATGTGAGGCGCGCTAAACCACGCTTTTCAACTATAGCCCGAGATCTCTCTTTGGTCTGAGAAAAAATTTTAACAGTGACTCGTACAGAAACACATGTGAAAGAACGTTATAGCATACGGGCAGGCAGACGCATTCCAGCGTACGCTACTTTAGCCTCCGAAAAGCCTCTCAAATCTTAGCGCGCGAAGTATTCTCTTGGAGTTTTCGTTAGAAAATATATTGAGCAACCTACAGCATAAACAAACGGGGATGGCAAAGCTAAGATTCTTGCTATGCTAAGAAGTCTATACCAATCACCTGACTCCAAATAGAACATCCAGTGCCATACTCCCATGAAGCTGTAGCACCATACAAAAAACAATACAAAAACAATCCAAAACATCATCGAGGCGTACCATGCATATCTTGAGCGGCCAAGCATTCCACTAGAAACCGCAAAAGCGCTAACCGAGAGTATAAGTGGAGCATAGAAGATTAAGGGTAATTGCGGGGACGTTCCAGACGGATATGGTCCACCAACGGCGCTGAGCACCAGCAACAACATAAAGAGAAAAAGCAGAGCT
>CAZDZM010000064.1:0-3421 GCA_964509945.1 uncultured Candidatus Bathyarchaeia archaeon | reverse complement strand
TCTATGAGTATCTGCACAGTCTTGCTAATGAATTCTTTTGTTTGTGCTTCCTTGCGGTTCTTCTGGTCTTGACTGTAGTTTAGATTTGGTAGACCGATGCTTATGTTACCGTTGCTTGTTGACAAATCTAAGTCGTATCCAACCTCTGAAGAGGGAGAGACTGCAAGCGCTATAGCGCCATTACTTGTGCTCAGAACATATTTTGCGCTTATGCTACAAGGGATAGTAAGCTCGATTCTACTGTTGCTAGTGGATAAAGAGGTATCTTTGGCCTCAATCCTGCCATTTATATACCCATTGCTTGTCTGCCCTTTTATGCTCTCAGCGTAAGCACCGTCAAAGACGATTGGGCCATTGGACGTTGCAAGTCGCAGAGTTTGTCCTTTGATATTGGTTAAATAGACGCCGCCATTACTGGACTCCAAATCCAAATCTATAACAGAATTTGCTGGCAGAACTGCATTCACTTCTATTGAGTATCTACCATAAGCTAGAAAGGGAACGTCATATTTGAGAACGAGTCTCTTTTGTTCTTGGATTATGCTGTCATCGAGAACTATTTTCAGATCATTTAGGTTGTCTTCAGCACTCTTTTGTGAGTCGCCTCTGGCTATGATTCTTACGTCGATTTTGTATTCAGCCTTATTCCAAGTTGACACATGGATGGGCCCGTTGAAATTGTCGACTTCAAAGTAAACTCTGTCAACAGTCACCACACCAGCATAAGACTTTGTATCTTCTGCCTTGTAGATTCCAACAGGAGAAATGAGAGCCGAAAACAGGATCGAGGCTGAAGCAATCACTGCAACAATCACAATTACAGCTATGACCAACCACGTCCAAGGAATAGGCCTCTTTGCAACTTCCCTTCTGGGGGTAACTTGGAGAATCGCAGCTCCACATGCGGAGCAGAATTTTGCGCTTTCAGGCACTTCTTTGCCGCATTTGTGACAGAAAGGCATATTCTTCAACTTTACTCTTGTAATTGAAGGAGCCCTATATATTAATAACGCCCTAGCCATCTCGCACTAATTTCACGCGCGCAATATCAGATCTGAGGAACCAAAAAGAATAACCGCAACGAGTTTCTACTAGGGGATAGCATGGCCAAGAGGAATCAAGCTGTGTCAAAGCTTATTGATGAAGAGACGATGGCGAAGCTCAAATCGATTTTGGCAGCTCTGGCCTCTCCGGTTAGACTGCTCTTTTTCACTCAACAGAACGCTTGTCCCACATGCAAACAGCAACATGATATTCTAGAAGAGGTGGTTTCCCTATCAAGCAAACTCAAACTTGAGGTCTATGATTTCGTCCTCAACGGCGACGAAGTCCGAAATTACACGATAGACAAGATTCCTGCCACAGCAGTTGTTGATGACAGGGATTACGGCATCCGCTTTTACGGTCTCACTGCGGGCTACGAGTTCACCTCTCTCATAGAAGCTATAATTATGGTGTCCACTGGACAGTCAGGTCTAGATCCGCAGTTGGAATCGCTCGTCAGAAACATCAGAGAGCCTGTTCACATCCAAGTTATGGTTACGTTAACTTGCCCCTACTGTCCCAAAATGGTGCACACGGCCCACCAGTTCGCCATAGCTAATGAAAACATCCGAGCTGACATGGTGGAGGCATCCGAGTTTCCCCAATTAGCGCAACGTTACAATGTAACTGGCGTTCCGAAGACAATAGTCAATGAGGTACACTCTTTTGAGGGCGCCCTGCCTGCTGAAGCCGCGTATCTAGATGTTCTAGCCGCCGTGAACCCGGAGGAGTACAGGCAGCTCAAAGAGGCAATACGCGAAATGCAGGGCGTCAGCAAAGCCAGAAGAGCAGAAGAGGAGCACGAGTACGAGGTCATTATTGTTGGAGGCGGACCAGCTGCCATGTCTGCAGCTATCTACACAGTTCGCAAAGGCCTAGATGTGGCTCTAATAGCCAAGAAGCTGGGAGGACAAATCAACTACACCGCTAGCATCGAAAACTACCTTGGTCTGCCAGAAATCAGCGGCACAGACATGAATGAACTCTTTCGCAACCATTTGGAGAAGTATCCCATTGCCGAAGCACTTGGCATAAATGCCATTCAAGTCACAAAGGACGAAAACGGTTTCATAGTCACGACGGAAGATAATCGAAAGTTCAAGGCAAAATCTGTGATCTACTGCGCAGGAAAAGAATACAGGCGACTGGGCGTGCCTAACGAAGAACGCTTCATTGGAAAAGGCATCGGATTCTGCGCAACCTGCGACGCCCCGCTCTTCGGAGGCAAGCGAGTGGCGGTCGTTGGCGGCGGCAACTCAGCCTTCACTGCCGCGCGCGACCTCCTCAGCTTCGCATCTGAAGTGCATTTGATTCACAGGCGAGACGAATTCAGGGCAGATGAAGCCCTCATCCGAGAAGTCCGCAAATCCCCTAAAGTCTCTTTTCACACGCCGATGATTATCAACTCATTCCTCGGCGAAGACAGACTCACTGGAGTAAGACTTGAATCCGTTGACGGAAAAGACAGGTTCGACTTAAAAGTGGATGGCGTCTTCCTAGAGATAGGCTTAACACCGAACACTGAACCTTTAAAGGGACTAGTCGAGCTGAACGAGTGGAACGAGGTGCCCACCAACCGGGATCAATCCACAAAGACTCAAGGATTGTTCGCAGCCGGAGACGTCACCGACATCAAGGAGAAACAGATATCAATTGCAGTGGGACAGGGCGCTTCGGCAGCTCTTGCAACCCACAAATACCTTGTTGAGAACAGACTGACCAAGAGCAGCATCGGCTTAAAAGAATCTTGGCAATGATCAATATGCGCTCAAATAGGATTATCTCTTTTTCACTTGACCTATAAGAGTTCGGTTGGGCGGGTGAGGAGTGCTACTCGAAGTTCTTGCCTTACTTTCCTTAGGCTTCGTCGTTGGGCTTAGTGGTGCCATAATCCCCGGACCTTTCTTGGCGTTCACGGTATTCGATACTTCCAGAAAGAGAAGAATAACAGGTCATAACATAATATTGGGCCACGTCCTATGGGAGTCTGTAATAATCCTAATAATTCTCTTAGGTTTTGGAGGGCTAATAGCTCAGAACACATTGGTCATTTATGTGATTGGAGGTCTGGTGCTTGCACTCATGGGGATACGCATGTTCATGAGCAAAGCTAAAGAGGTCAGGATGGAAAGCGCTAAAGTAAATTCTTCGTTGATTGGTGGAATCTTCTATACAGCCTTTAACCCTACGCAACCTTTATGGTGGGCTACAGCGGGAATAGCGCTTCTCCTTAGGGGCATCGAGACTATGGGCGTTATGGGAGTCGTCATAGTGACTGCAGGCCATTGGCTCTCCGACTTCGTCTACTACTTCTTCGTGTCTTTCATGGTTCACCGCCATGAGAAGTACATAACCCCCCATCAGAGAGAGATATCAA
>CAZDZM010000063.1:0-8096 GCA_964509945.1 uncultured Candidatus Bathyarchaeia archaeon | reverse complement strand
TGCTCATTAATACCGTTTTTCCTGCGCCATTCTCTCCAAGTAAACCGTGAATTTCCCCCTTTTCAACAACGAAATCTATCTTGTCGTTAGCTATCACACCAGGAAAGGTTTTAGTAATGCCAACCATTTCGACAGCTGAAATCATAATAAAAAAAGAGAGGGAGATAGAGATTTAACTTTTCTGCCTAAGCGAAGCCACTGGGCACTTTGATCTCGCCAGCAGCGATCTTGTCCCTTGCCTCTACAATTTTATCTTTTATTTCAGCTTCTAACAAAGTGTGTTTAAAGTTGAACTGTTGCTCCCAGAACCCTTCCTCATCAGGCAATCTACAGCATCCAGTCCATTTTTCCTTCAAGCCTCCACTGTAGACTCCGCCCTTGAATGTCCCATCAACTGTTGCCTTTATCATCTCAAACACTGAAACATCAACCCTCTTTGTTGCGCTAGCCAATACTTCTGGAAACGTATAGCATTGACATGCGTCCACGCCCAAGCCTGTGATAGTCTTTTCATGCGCCCCTTCTAAGAAACCTAATCCGCTTTTGCCTGCCGCACCAAACACGGCATCAGCTCCCAGTTCAACCAGTCCCAGCGTCAATTCCTTTGCCTTAGTCGGATCAGCCCAACCTCCAACGAAGACCGGTGATAGTACTGTCGCGGTCGGATTCGCCCATTTCACGCCTGCCTCATATCCCACAAAGAAGTCTCTGATCAGCGGTATGTCCATGCCTCCAACGAAGCCCACCTTTCCTGTCTTAGTCTTCATTCCAGCTACTACGCCGACCAAAAAGGAGGCTTCGTTCATTCTGGACAGAATAGACGCCACATTAGGCTTATCTACAACCTCATCTACGATGACGAACTTCTGATTAGGATACTCGCCCGCAACTTTGGTTAAAGCTTCCTTTTGATCGAAACCAATGCAAACGATGATTGCATACTCTCCGGTCTTCGCGAAGTCTCTTTGAAAGCCCTCGTATTCGGCTATAGCCTTTGGCTCTACATAATCGAATGTTATTCCCAATTCGCTCTTAGCTCTAACTACACCCGCATATGAGATGTCATTGAATGACTTGTCTCCTCGGCCGCCAGTAGCTACTATAAGGCCGACCTTGTATGTCGGTTTTGGAGTTGGCGTCGGGCTGGGTGCTGGTGGAGGTGTCGTCATAACGTATACGGCGATCGCTGCAATTATCACTATGACTATAACAATCCCCGCTGCCAATGTAGTTGATATGGCTCTCCTAGTCATTATACTCACCCAAATATGATGTTGCTGATTCTAAATTTAAAACCTTTCATAGATTCTGAAAAGTGATGAAGTGTTTATGTTAATGTGGTTTCAACCGATGAAGTTAAACGGTTTTCGAGCAAGGTTTCTTGATATATACAAGGCAGCTCTATAAGTAAGGGGAAGACCAACTGTAGAAGGAGTAACATGTCGCAGTCCATAGAGTTTGAGGAAGAGGAAAAGAGGAATTCAACGAAGAACCGTGCGCGCGCTACGAAGAACCTTAGACTTTTTGGGACTTCAGGAATTAGAGGAACTGCCAACGTGAAGATAACTCCTGAGATGGCAGCAAAACTTGGCGTGACCTTTGCTTCTTTTCTTGGCAATAGAGGCACAGTTGCGGTTGGAAGAGACGTTAGATTACCAGCCAAACCATTGCACTATGCATTCATCTCTGGGGTCCTCGCCGGCGGTGTCAATGTTGAAGATTGCGGTATTGCACCTACTCCTGCAGTCCTTTGGACTGTAAAGGAAAGAGGACTTGATGGCGCGGCAGTAGTAACTGGTAGCCACACTCCGCCTGAGATTATTGGGTTATTATTTTTCATGCGTGACACCGCTGAGTTCTCGGTTGAAGAATCACTTGAATTTGAAAAGATTTTTTTAGGTAAGCCTGAAGCTGTGGCTTGGAATGAAGTGGGCAAGCTCTCAGAAATTGATGCCCTCGATCTCTACTTCAGAAATGTCCTTAGGTACGTTGATCTTGGAAAGATTGCATCATCAGACTTTAAAGTGATAATGGACCCTGGAAATGGGGCATCAGCGCTTATTTGCGATAAAATTCTTCAAGCTGCCGGTGTCAAAGTGGTTTTGATAAATGGTAGTGTCGACGTAACATATCCTAATAGAGATCCTTACCCTAGACCTGAAGTTCTTGGTGAATTAGCCAGAAGAGTTATTGCAAACAGGGCTGATATTGGGTCTGCAACTGATACGGATGGGGATAGAGCCATATTCGTGGATAGTGAAGGCAAGGTGTTGTGGGGTGATGTTTCAGGGTGCGTTTTTGTTAGAGATGTTTTGAAGAGACACGGGAGCGGAGTTATTGTGGCTCCGATTAATACTTCTCGATTAATCAATTGGGCTTGTGACGTTTATAACGGGAAAATGGAGTATACGAAAATTGGCCCTCCTAACATTGTGAGTGCTCTCAAGAGAGTAAACGCGGTTTTTGGTTTAGAGGAAACGGGGAAGAATATTTGGCCGGAAACCATACTTTACGGTGACTGGGTTCTAGCGACTCTGAGAATGCTTGAGATCATGGCAAGAGAACAAGAATCTCTCTCAGAACTTGTACAAGAGTTTCCTAAATTTCATATGGGGAAGGAGGCAATTCGCTGTCCAGAAATTTTAAAGAATGGGGTAATGATGAACGCTTTGAGAGAGTGGAAGAAGAGGAAAGAGGAAGCTGAAGTGGTTACCATTGACGGAATAAAAGTTATTTATCCAGATGGCTCATGGCTGCTGCTTAGACCTAGCGGCACTGAACCTGTATTTAGAATTTATGCTGAAAGTCAAGATATTAGAAGGATTCAAGAGCTTCTGAAGATTGGCTCGGCGCTGGTCAGAAAATCTTTGTCTTTTTTACTCAAGAGAAAAGTAATCTAAATTAGGTCAAAAAGCAATAATATACGAGACTTTGGAGTGAACTACAATGTTAACAAAGGAGCAGCTAGCTAGGCTGATTGATCATACGCTATTAAAACCAAGTGCAACAAAAGATGATATTAGACGTCTTTGCGAAGAGGCCAAAACTTATGGTTTTTGGTCTGTTTGTGTTAATCCTTTTTATGTAAAATTTGCAGCGGACATTCTTCGCAATAGCGATGTGAGAATTTGCAGCGTAGTAGGTTTCCCGTTTGGAGCTAGTACCACCAAGATAAAAACTTTTGAAGCCGAGAAAGCAGTCGATGACGGCGCAGACGAGATAGACATGGTTATGAATATTGGAGCATTAAAATCCCAGGATTACGAATTTGTGAAGGCGGATATACGTTCAGTTGTTGAGCACGTGAAAGCTGGAAAAGACAAGATTGTAAAAGTGATCATTGAGACTGGATTGCTATCAGAAGATGAGAAAGTTTTAGCCTGTAGACTTGTTAGAGATTCTGGCGCAGATTTTGTGAAGACCTCTACGGGATTTAACGCTCCAGGGGCTACTGCTAATGATGTTAAGCTTATGAGAGATACTGTTGGTCCAAATTTTGGTTTAAAAGCCTCTGGCGGAATAAGAACATATCAGGATGCTGTGAATTTGATTGAAGCAGGAGCCAATCGAATAGGAACTAGTTCAGGGATCGCAATTATTGAAAAAAGATAGCATTTAGCGCGCGCAGAGCATTACATGATTGCCGCCATTATCGCTTTTTGTGAGTGAAGTCTGTTGCCCGCCTCATCGAATACGACACTCTGAGGGCCGTCGATAACTTCATCTGTAACTTCCATTCCGCGATCCGCTGGTAGGCAGTGCATGTAAATGGCTTTGTTGGTCAAATCCATCTTAGCCTGGTCACATATCCAAGAATTGTACTTGCGCGCCAATTCTAGGGCAAGTTGTTTGTCGGGTTGGGCAGGTCCACCCCATGGGCCGGGTAAGGCTGCTCTTGCAGTCCAGCTTTTTGGGTATACAACGTGAGCTCCTTCAAAGGCTTCTTCCATGCTATCGGTTTCTTCAAAACTGCCTCCATATCTGTCAACGTTTTCCCTGCAAAGTTTCATTATTCCGTCTTCTAGTTCGAAGCCCCTTGGTCTGGCGAACACCACGTCCATGCCCATTTTTGTGGCTATCAAACAACAACTTTGGGGCACTGCAAGGGGTTTTAATCCTTCACTGTAAGCCCACGACATGACGAATTTCTTTCCTCTAAATTTGCCAAGATGCTCATCGATAGCTTGTATGTCAGCCATTTCCTGGCATGGATGGTACACGTCATCCTCCATGTTGATTACTGGAATCCTGGCCCATCTAGCAAATTCTTCTATTGTGCGATGGCCACGCCCGTACAGCCATTTAGTTGCATCGCCGTAGATTCTGATGGCAATTGCATCCCCCATTTCGTCAAGAACTCGTGCGACGTCGGCGATCCGCTCGGTTTTGTACGCTTCCTCATCTTCGGGCAGCGCTGGGACATAGATGTCTTGTGGCGAAAGAAAGTGGGCATGCCCTCCTAGTTGTGTCATGCCTGCTTCAAAGCTGTTTCTAGTTCGCAATGATCGGTTGAAGAAGATCATGAAAAGAGTACGGTCCCGAAGGATGTCGGCTGAAGGTTCTCGAGATTTGTATTCTTGTTTCAAGTCCTTTGCCGCTTTTAAGAGTGTTGTCAAGTCTTCTTGAGACCAAGATTGAGTCTCAAGCCAATCTTTACCTTTGAAAATTCCAACATACGATTTCATGAATATGCCCCGATGAAAACCTACCAGTAGCACGTTGAATTTATAAATTTCGCCTTTCAAGACGCATTAAACGTGCTAGTAACAGGTGTAATCGGATTAAGTACAATCTGAAATGGGAAGAGGTTTGGGGGAGGCTCCACCTTGACTTCATCGGAAAAATCCTTCTTCTGAAAGCATGAAAATTCCAAAAAGAGCGTGCGTGACCAGCGAAACAGGCTTAGCTGTGAAGTCAAGAAAGTAGAAATTCCGCGAGCGAGCAGTCTTTTGGTGAGCACAGCATGAGAGAGCTGAATAAATATTAATCCATGTAGGAAATCATGGAATAGAAGAAAAACTCTTTTCTTTCTAGCAACTAAACATGAGATATTTAGAAGCCCGTTGGTGTGCCCCTAAATGTCGTTTGTGACTAAAATTCGATGTGCCCGCTGCGGTGAAGAATACTCTCTTGCAGATAAGTTGTGCATGTGCCCGAAAAAGGATTGTGGCCGTTTAGATATTTACTACGATTATCAAGCTATAGCAGAAAAAGTGAACAAGAAACTTCTGTCTCAGCGAGCGCAAAAACTATGGAAATACTTTGAGTTTCTTCCTGTTGAAAGCAAGAAAAACATTGTTACCCTTGAGGTGGGAGCAACTCCACTCCTAAAAGCAAATAACCTTGCCAAGAAGCTTGACCTAAGAAACCTGTACTTGAAAGATGAAACTCGAAGCCCGACCGGATCATTTAAAGATCGTTCAATGACAGTGGGCGTTTCAAAAGCCGTCGAATTTGGCGTCAAGGCAACAGCCACGGCGTCAAGTGGAAATGCAGCCGCGGCCTTAGCCGCGCATTCTGCCAAAGCAGGACTGAAGTGCTACGCTTTTGTACTTGAATCGGCGCCCGAGGTTAAACTTGCCCAAATTCGCCTATACGGGACAATGGTGATGCGCGTTAAAGCCATGGAAAAAGGCAAGGATCCCACGGTGCAAATGCTCTTAGCAGTTGTTGAAAAGTATGGGTGGTATCCGTGTCCCAGTTTTGGGTCCTTCAATCCTTACCAAGTTGAGGGGCCAAAAACAATTACTTACGAGATAGTTGAGCAGTTGGGTTGGCAATTGCCGGATTGGGTTATGGTGCCAACAGGTTCAGGCTGCCTTCTTACTGGGATCTGGAAGGGGTTTAAAGATTTCCGCAATCTCGGTTTCATCGAGTCAGCGTCCAAATTAGCCGCTATACAGCCGGAAGGCTGTGCTCCCCTTGTAAGAGCCTTCAAACAGAATAAGGGTCCTTTTGAAATAGAACCGTGGGGCTGTGTTAATACTATTGCTAGCGGACTGACAGACGTTTTCCCTTGGGACGGAGATGCTTCACTTGTCGCTTTGAGAGAAACTGGCGGAACTGCTGAAACCGTTTCTGACAAGGAAATCCTCGAAGGTCAAAAACTCCTGGCTTCAACCGAAGGAATATTCGCCGAACCAACAGGAGTTGCTTCTCTCGCTGGGCTAGTCAAACTGGCTAAGGAAGGCAAAATCAAGAAAGACGAAATCGTAGTTGTCCTAGTAACTGGAAGCGGATTAAAGGACCCTAAAGCCGTAATGAGCCGATTTAGAAAAACCCCAACGATCAAGCCGGATCTGAAAGAATTTGAAGCCGTAGCGAAACTCGAACAGGCAAAAACAAAACTAAAATAATATCTCTCTTGTAGCTCGCGCTACTTAGCGAGTGCTGATGCGCGCGCTAACTATGGGCAGAGATTCGCGCTCGCGAAGTAGGAGCATCCGTAGAAGATATGCTTGTAGATTAACCTCTATCAAAATAGAACAGAGACCTTAATCCGAAGTTTTTTATAAAGGAAGCAAATTGACTTATCCTAGGTTTTCAAGTTGACTAGCATTCTCATAAAGAACGGCTATTTGGTTACTCTAGACAAGAACAGAATGATAATCAGGGACGGCGCTGTGGCAATAGAAAACGGCGAGATCGTCAACGTTGGGAAAACCGTTGATGTCAAGAGGAAATACAACGGAGAAATAGAGATTGACGCCACCCACAAGATTGTGATGCCAGGCTTTATAGACTGTCATGTGCACCTAGCCCAAGCCTTGATTCGTGGCGTGGAGGACAATAGAAGGCTGATCTCATGGTTAAACGAGAGAATATGGCCTCTTCAAGGCGTATACGACGAAGAAATTGGAAGAACCAGTGCCCAACTGTGCTGCCTAGAAATGATCAAGAGCGGAACCACATGTTTTGCTGAGACCCTGATCCAAACCCGGTACGGTTTCGACGAAATAGCCAAGGTCGTCAGCGAGATGGGAATGAGAGCAGCCTTGGCCAAGACAATAATGGAGGCAGCAGGATACGCGGCAGAGGAGCAAGCCATCGCAGAGGGGATGAGGGAAAGCAGAGAAGAATCCACAAGAGAGGCAATGGTCATGATAGAAAAGTGGCACAAAGCAGGGAACGATCGCATAAGAGTTTGGTTTGGCCCTCGTCCCCCAGGTGCCTGCAGTCCTGATTTGTTCAGGGAAGTCAGCGAGCTTTCAAGGAAATACGGGACAGGTGTCAACATACACCTAGCGGAAGTAAGAGAAGACGTTGCATACCTGAAGGAAAGGTTCGACAAAACCCCTATGGAATTCATGAACGAAGTTGGATTGACGGGTCCGAACATCATGTTAATCCATGCGGTCTGGTTAACGGACAAAGACATCAAACTTCTAGCCCAAACAAAAACCAACATTTGTCACTGTCCCTCCTCCAATATGAAACTGGCATCGGGCTTCGCTAGGGTTCCAGAAATGTTGGAAGCAGGTGTGAATGTCGCTTTGGGCTGCGATGGTGGTGTTAGCAACGACTGCTATGACATGATCAGGGAAATGAAAATAGCAGCTCTGATACACAAGGCTAGACTCCAATCGCCCACAGCCGTGACAGCCGAGCAGGCAATTGAGATCGCCACTATTAACGGCGCGAAGGCTTTGTCTTGGGACGACAAGATAGGGTCCTTAGAGGTGGGGAAGAGGGCTGACATTATTTTGATTGACGCGAAGAAGCCTCATATGGTTCCCTACAGAAATCTTCCTTCGAACCTGGTTTATTCAGCTGTAGGATCCGATGTCGATACGGTTATTATTGACGGGAAGATCGTTATGGAGAAGCGGGTGATTAAAACTATTGACGAAGTCCCCGTCATTGAGAAAGCTCTTGAACTAAGCGAGAAAGTAGATGAAAGAGCTGGAATCACGATTAGACCAAGGTGGAAAGAGTTCTAACTTCTACGATCGCTTTAATTTCGACGAAGTTTAAATTAGCAGGTACGCTTAATGCTCTCATTTTTAAAGGAAGACGCAACTTTATTATAACTTGTGGTTAGTCCACAGAAGGACATAACTGAATAAAAAAGGTAGCAGTCGTCGCGCGCACTGGTG
>CAZDZM010000062.1:0-8366 GCA_964509945.1 uncultured Candidatus Bathyarchaeia archaeon | reverse complement strand
CAACAACTGAAAAGATAAGTTTATTAGGAAGACTCTCATTTTAACTGCGTTTCAGTGGTGGAAATGAGGGATTGCGTTCATAAAAGGCGATTGCGTTCACTGTCAATAACCCTAATCCACAGTACACCAGTCTAAACGTAGCAACTTGTTTGACATTATGTATGGTTTTTCTTAGACACTTGCGGCTTTTCAAGGAAAAATCAGCCTCCACCACAAACCAGAGCTTTTCTATAAAAACAAAGATGATAAAGAATGGATAAAGTGAAGTTTGCCATACCAGCTGGTTCCCTAGCGAAAGCAACCTTCGAAATACTGGAGCGTTCAGGATACAAGATCTCGGGTCAGGAGCGCACTTATCGTCCAGCCATAAACGATTCGAAAATTGAATTGAAAATCCTTAGACCGCAGGAAATTCCCATCTTCGTGAGTGAAGGTTTGCAAGATGTGGGCATAACGGGCTTAGATTGGATCCGAGAAACACGCTCTAACGTGGAAATCCTGCTAAACCTAGAATATGGAAAAATAAGAATGGTTGTAGCTGTTCCTGAGCATTTGGATGGGGTCAACTCTCTATCGAGGCTCATGGAAGATTTATGGAATGGGAAAAAAGACGTAAGAATCTCAACAGAATATTTGAACCTCACAGCGGAATACGTCAAAAATAACCCCTCCTATCGAAACTTCTTCGGTACTTCAGAACCTCTAGTAGTGACGCCTTGGTGGAGGAGAGGAGAAAACCCAAGAGTCAGCATCTTCTTGTCCTTTGGAGCAACTGAAGCTAAACCGCCTGAAAACGCTGATGCTATTATAGACGTCACTGAAACAGGCTCTACAATTGAACAAAACAACTTAAAGATAGTTGAAACAATAATGGAATCCACAGCGGTGTTCATTGCAAACAAGAAGTCTTGGACTGCCCCAAAAAAGAGGGAAAAGATTTACGATATCCTAACCTTATTAAAAGGCGTAGTGGACGGCACAAAAAGACTACACATATTTGTCAACGTAAAAAAGGAGAATTTACAAAAGCTCCTCGAAGAACTGCCAGCTTTAAAAAAACCCACGATAGCGCCCTTGTCCAGCAAGGACTGGTATTCAGTTAACACAGTAATCGAGAAAAATTTATTCATAGACCTTTTGCCGAGGATCCGTAAACTTGCTCAAGGCATAGTTGTTTACGAGCCAAGACAGGTTTTGGCTTTAGACAAGATTGACTGGAAGGAAAAAGATTGGGCAGACGATTACTGAAATACATCTGGAAAGCCTCAGCACTACCTGAAAATTGGATCGAGAGAGTAAGAGCATCGGAGAAAGAAAAAGTTCAATCAGTTGAAAGAACCGTTAAAGCCATAATAAATGAAGTGAAAAAACAAGGCAATTCCGCTTTGATCAAATACACAAAGAAGTTTGACAGAACTAAATTAGACGCTGAAAAACTTCAGGTAGCCATTAAAGAAATCGAAAATGCCTACGAAGCAGTCACAGAAGAGCAAATTTCCGCTATCAAATTTATGAAAGAAAAAATAGAGACCATTGAAAGACTCATTTTAAAACAAGCTAGGACCGAGGTTGAAAATAACGCTGTTCGAGTGTGTGTTCTGCCACGTCCAATTGAAAGCGTGGGTTGCTACGTTCCAGGAGGGAGGGCAGCATATCCAAGCACTTTAGCCATGGCCGTCGTACCAGCTAAACTGGCAGGTGTACCTAGAATTGTTGTATGTTCGCCTCCTACCACAAAGGGCATTGTTAGCCCTCTTATGCTTGTAGCTGCAGACATATGCGGCGTTGATGAAGTTTACAGAATTGGCGGTGTTCAAGCCATCGCGGCTTTAGCTTACGGAACAGAATCCATAAAACCTGTAAGAAAAATCGTTGGCCCAGGAAACAAATACGTAACAATGGCTAAAATCCTTGTCTCTAGAGAAGTTGCCATTGACATGCCTGCTGGACCAAGTGAAATACTCATTTTAGCTGATGAAAGCGCAAATCCTCGATTTATCGCTCTTGACATGATTTCTCAAGCTGAACATGGGGTTGACAGTATAGCAGGATTGATAACCACTTCAAAGGAACTCGCAGAAAAAGTTCTCTGTGAGCTGGAAAAAATAGTCGCCCATGCTTATAGAGAGGCTATCGTTAAGGAGGCCTTATTAAAGTATGGTTTCATAATCACCTGTGAAAATGTCAATGAAATAATTGAGTTAGCAAACCTTTTTGCGCCAGAGCATGTTGAGGTGTTGATGCGAGAACCAATGGAAGTTTCTGAGAAGGTTATGTCTGCTGGAGCTATTTCAATTGGACCCTACAGTCCTGTCAGTCTAAGTGACTATTGCGTTGGAACAAACCATGTGTTGCCAACTAGTGGGTTTGGGCGCGTGTTCTCTGGCTTGTCTGCCCTTGACTTCGTGAAGAGGGTAAGTGTTGTTGAATGTTCAATGGAGGGCTTGTCAGAATTGAAGCCTTATGTGAAAGTTCTGGCAGAAGCTGAAGGTCTTCCAAATCATTATAAGGCTATAGAAGGGAGGTTTAAGGTTGAAGATGCAGAGTAGGAAATGGCTTAAAAGAAAACTGGAGGAAATTCAAAGTTTAGAAAGCTATAGTATCGATAGAACCATTGAAAGCGTTGCCAAACAATTTGGAATAGTCGCTGCCGAAGTTGTGAAACTCAATTACAATGAAAATTTCTTCATACCGCAAGAAAAATTTAGAGAGATTCTGAAAGAGATTGCAGAGGAATGTGACCCGCGGGTTTACCCACAAGAAGAAGAATACAAGCTCAAGGAAAAACTTGGCGGCTATCTAAATGTTCCGAAAGATTTCATCGTTGTGGGTAATGGAAGCGACGAATTAGTAGAACGTGTTGCACGACTTTTCTTAAAGAAAAAGGACAGTGTGCTTTCAATCAAGCCGACTTTTCCCATTTATAAATATTGCACAAGTCATTTAGGAACAAAATGCGGAGAAGTGTCGCTTAAGAAAGACTTTGGGCTGAACATAAAAGAGATCTTGACTATGACTACGCCTAAAACCAGAATTCTCTATTTGTGCTCTCCTAATAACCCCACAGCAAACCAATTTGGAATAAGTGAAATCCAAACTCTAGCTGAAAAGTTTCCTGGAATTGTTATTGTTGATGAAGCATATGTGGAATACGCGGAATATTCTGTTGTGCCCTTATTGGAAGAATTCGAAAATCTTATCGTTTTGAGGACATTTTCTAAAGCTTTTGGTTTAGCCGGCCTCAGGCTTGGATATGCTGCTGCTGATCCAAACCTTGCAAAAGTACTTTCTGAAAAGGCTCCGCAGCCCTATTCGGTAAGTTCAATCACGCTAAGAATGGGTTTAAAACTACTAGAGAAAATTAGCATGATAAAAGAAGCAGTTGGGCAACTGAAAGTTGAGCGTGAAAAATTAATAGAGGAGCTCAATGAAACAAAAGGCGTTAAAGCCTTTAGCTCACAAACAAACTTTGTACTCTTCCAAACTAAGAGAAAATCTGAGAAGGTTTACCAAGATCTCTTAAGACGTGGCATCATCATTAAAAACTTGGGCAAAATTCTCCATCTAAATAACTGTCTTAGAACCACTGTCGGATTAGCCCATATGAACGCCAGGTTGCTGAAGACCCTAGAAGAAACCTTGAGTGGAAAGAATGATTAATCTTGCAGGTTCATTGGAGGGTACGCTTGAGAATAGCCGAGGCATATAGAAAAACCAGGGAAACCGAAGTCTTTGTGAAGGTGAACTTGGATTCAGAAGGAAAAGCGGATGTTACTACTGGAATTCGGTTCCTTGATCACTTGCTAACTTCATTAGCGACGCATAGCCTAATAGACATTGAAGCTGAAGTGAAAGGCGATTTGCAACATCATGCTATTGAGGACCTAGCCATATGTCTAGGCGAAGCCTTAAGAAAAGCCTTAGGAGACGGAGAAGGCATAAACAGGTTTGGATTCGCTGCAGTTCCTATGGATTGCTCTTTGGCCTTTTCAGCTTTGGATCTAGTCAAACGCCCCTATCCCAAAATCGATTTGAGATTCAGAGGCAAAAAGATTGAAGACATGCCTACAGAAGATGTTTATCATTTCCTTGAAACGTTAGCTTCTTCATTACCAGCGAATATTCACATGTGGGTTCAATACGGCTCTAATGACCATCACAAAGTGGAAGCTGCCTTCAAGGCTCTTGCCCTTTCCCTCAAGCAAGCAGTAAAAATAGATCCCGAAAGAAAAGGACTACCCACCTCCAAAGGAGTTATGTGAATGCCCAAAGCGATTATAATCGACTATGGAGTCGGAAACCTTCTCAGTCTAAAATGCGCCTTACAAAAAGTCGGATTCAATTCGAAGATTAGGTCTTCATCATTACAGCTGAAAGATGCAGACGCTTTTGTTCTCCCAGGCGTAGGAAATTTTTCAGCCGCTTCAAAGAAGCTTTACCCTGTTAAAGAAGAAATTATTGAGAGAGTCAAGGAAGGCGTCCCGATTTTTGGCGTATGTTTAGGCATGCAGCTTTTTTTCTCGGAAAGCGAAGAAGGAGAAGGTGAAGGATTAGCGCTCTTCCAAGGTAAGAATGTTAGATTGCCTAATGCCGTTAAGGTTCCTCACATGGGCTGGAACACGCTTCGCATTGTTGGGCAAAGTGAAATTTTCGACGGCGTTGGCAACGAGTCCTACGTCTATTTTGTTCACTCGTTGTATCCGATCCCCTTGGATAAGAAAATTGTCTGCGCCGAAACAGAATATGGTGCAGTCTTCGCTTCAGCCATTGCAAAACAGAACGTATATGGCACCCAGTTTCACCCAGAAAAATCCGGCAGAACTGGACTGAGAATCCTTGGAAACTTTGCAGAAATAGTAAAGAGGTAGGGACATAAATGAAAGTAATTCCAGCAATAGACTTGATGAAAGGCAAAGTTGTAAGATTATCTCAGGGTGACCCAAAAACCGCTAAGGTATACGACTATCTTGGAGAACCGATGGAGGTTGCGAAAAAATGGAAGAAGGACGGCGCCAGCGCCCTTCATATTATTGATTTAGATGCAGCGCTAAGCATGGGAGACAACTTTGCAGTAATTGGCAAGATTGTTAAGGTCGTAGATTTACCCGTTCAAGTTGGCGGTGGAATACGGAAACTCGAAGTTGCTGAGAGACTGCTCGCCTTAGGTGTTAACCGTGTCATCCTTGGTACGTTGGCATTCGACGAATCAAACACCATATCTGAAACCCAGAAAAAGTTCGGTTACGACCGCGTAATCGTCGCCTTGGACAACAGAGACGGCAAAATCATGATTGACGGATGGAAAACTCGTACGGGCTACGAGATTGAAGAAGCTCTAGTCAAGTTTTCAAGCCTTCAGGTTAAGACGTTTCTTATAACTTCAATAACCAAGGATGGAACACTATCAAGTCCTGATTTTCACACTCTTAAGAAAGCATGCGCGCACCCGGACGTGAAAATAATTGCAGCCGGCGGCGTAGGCAGTCTGAAAGATCTGACTATCCTCAAAAGTATTGGAGTTGAGGGAGTGGTTATTGGAAAAGCCCTCTACGAGGGTGTATTCACATTAGAGGAAGCAATGAAAGTTGCTGTTGGAGCAGGGAATCAATGACGTTAGCTAAGCGGATTGTTCCTTGTTTGGATGTAGACCATGGGAAGGTTGTGAAAGGAGTCAATTTTCTGAACCTGAAGAAAGCAGGGGATCCTGTTGAGTTAGCAAAGCGATATTGCGACCAAGGTGCGGACGAACTAGTTTTTCTGGATATAACGGCCTCCTCTGAAAAACGAGAGATATTGAAAGAGGTTGTTGAGGGCGTGGCCAAAGAAATAAACATTCCTTTTACTGTTGGTGGTGGAATACGCAGCATTTCAGATGCGAGACTTGTGCTTTGTAGCGGAGCAGATAAAGTTTCTGTCAACACTGCAGCTGTTGAAAATCCCCTCATGATTTCAGAGCTAGCTCAAATCTTCGGGCAGCAATGCGTCGTGGTTGCCATTGACGCAAAAAGACGATACGACAGAAGGGAAGATAAGATTAGGGTAGAGACTCGCAAAGGCACTGTTTGGTTTGAAGTATACACATACGGTGGAAGAAAATCAACAGGGTTAGATGCCATTAAATGGGGAATGCAAACGGCAGAACGTGGAGCTGGCGAACTTCTCGTCACTTCAATGGATAGAGACGGTACCGAAGACGGCTATGATTTAGAGTTAACCCGCACCATATCTGAAAGAGTAAATCTCCCAGTTATTGCAAGCGGCGGCGCTGGAAAACCCGTACACTTTCTTGAAGCGTTCACAGATGGAAAAGCCGACGCGGCTCTTGCAGCCTCAGTTTTTCATTATAACAAATATCCTGTTCCGATTGTGAAAGAATTTTTGAAAAATAGAGGGGTGGTTGTAAGACCTTGACTGAAGAAAAACTAGACACCCAAAAGTTGGATTTCAAAAAGGGGAGCGGCCTTATTCCTGTTATTGTCCAAGATTTCAACTCGAAAAAAATTCTAATGTTAGCGTACACAAATATGGAAGCTCTTGAAAAAACGTTGAACACTGGTTATGCCCATTACTGGAGCAGATCTCGAAACAAATTGTGGAAAAAGGGAGAAACCTCTGGAAAAATGCAGAAGATTAGAAGCATTTCAGCGGACTGCGACTTTGATGCTCTACTCTTTATGGTGGAACAGAAAGGAAACGTTTGTCACACAGGAAAGGACACGTGTTTTCATAAAAATTTATTTGCGAAAAATGGTAGGTTTTAAAGGAATAAAGCGTATATTTTCAATGTGAACGGTTACACAAAACGCTGATTAAATGTAAGGTGTGTTAAATGTCACTGCATGAGGCTATGCTTTATGAAAAATTGAAAGATAAGAAGACCAAATGTAATCTGTGTGCCAGAAGATGCCTAATAAGTGATGGTGGAACAGGATTCTGTCTAGTTAGAAAAAATGAGGGAGGCATCCTTTACTCCCTTGTTTATGCAAAGGCGATATCTGCATGTGTGGATCCAATAACCAAGAAACCTCTTTCTCACTTTAATCCCGGAGCCTTAGTCATGTCTATTGCCACGGTTGGCTGTAACTTTCGCTGCCAGTTCTGCGACAACTGGATGATAAGCCAAGAGAAGGAAATATCTGGCACGAATCTTCCTCCAGAGGATGTTGTAAAAATGGCAAGAGAAAACAATTGCCAAGGAATAAGCTACACTTATACCGAGCCGACGATATTTATGGAATACGCCTACGACACAGCTAAGCTTGCTCGTCAAGTGGGCTTTTTTAACACCTTTGTAACTAATGGTTACATGACGCCGGAAGCTGTGAAAACGATTTCGCCCTATTTAGATGCGGCAACGGTGGACTTCAAAGGGGGAGCGGACCCAGAATTCTATAAAACTTTTTCAGCCGTCCCGTCCGTTGAGCCAATATATGAAGCCTTAAAAGAGCTTAGAAGAAATGGTGTCCATATAGAAATTACGAATCTAGTGGTCCCAAAAGTAGGAGACTCAATTGAAAAGATAAAAGAGCTTGCGACATGGGTAAAAGAAAATTTGGGTAAAGGCACGCCTTTACACTTATTGCGGTTCCATCCAGATTACAAGTTAACTACAACCCCGTCAACCCCTATTGAAACTCTGGAAAAAGCTTATTTGGCTGCAAAGAATGCGGGGTTAGATTATGCTTACATTGGAAATGTGCCAGGACACCCAGCTGAAAACACGTATTGCCCCAACTGCAATGAGCTGGTGATTAAGCGGTACAGTTTTGAAATTACAAGGTGGAACTTGACAAAAGACATGCGTTGTCCGGTTTGCAGTCATGAAATCCCGATAAAAGGAAAATTGCACCCAAGCGGATACTCCTATCCTTACGCCTTGTTTTAATACTTCCTCTAGCGCGTAATTATTAATGAAGAAAAATGTGGAGGCTACTGCGCTCAGACGCCGTGGCGGTTCTAGGCGATGAAAGGGCGAAGAAAAGCTTAGGCAGATACTTTGCTGTCATGCAAGACCAAAAAATAGCGAAATTTATGATAGCTAGGAAGCTTTTAGCAGAATTTAGTGAGGAAGACTCTACAGAAGAACTCTGGCAAAAACACGAAGACCTTACTAGAGAATTTCACAAAATCCAGGGAGAAATGGACATCGATGTGGAAAAATTCCGCGAAATACCTGTACCTGAAAAATCTTATTTGGATTTGAAAATTGAAATGGCAAATAGGATTCTTCGCAGCTGCCATTTTTGCAGTCGCAGGTGCAGTGTTAACAGGCTAGAAGGCAAGCTTGGATATTGCAGATGCGGCCAGGAAATTACAGTGTCAAGCATTTTTGAGCACATGGGCGAGGAACCGGAGCTCGTGCCTTC
>CAZDZM010000061.1:0-8701 GCA_964509945.1 uncultured Candidatus Bathyarchaeia archaeon | reverse complement strand
ACAAGATGGATATTGAGCATCCAGCTGCTAAGATGATGGTGGAAGTGGCGAAGACGCAGGATAATGAGGTTGGAGATGGGACGACAACTTCGGTTGTAGTGGCTGCCGAACTCTTGGGAAAGGCTGAGGAGTTGATAGATAAGAATGTCCACCCGACAATCATAATTGAGGGATATCGAAAAGCTGCGGATAAGGCTCTTGAAACCTTTGAGAACATTGCAATTAAAGTAGAGCCTGAAGACAGGGAGTTTTTGAAGAAAGTTGCTATGACCTCTATGGCTAGCAAGTTGGTTTCGGAAAATCGGCAGCAACTTGCCGAGATAGCTGTTGATGCAGTTTTGCACGTAGTGGAAAAAATTGACGCTGAATACAGAGTAGACTTAGACGATATAATGGTTGAAAAAAAGCCTGGAGAATCGATGACTGAAACCAAACTCGTCAAAGGCATAATACTAGATAAGGAAATTGTTCACCCAGGTATGCCCAAGCGTATAGAAAACGCTAAAATTGCCCTCTTGGATACCCCGCTTGAGGTTGAGAAGACCGAATTTGACGCCAAGATCAACATTGAACGGCCTGAGCAGATGGAAGCATTCCTTAAGGAAGAAGAGAATATGCTTAGAGGAATGGTTGAAAAGATTGAAACTGCAGGGGCCAATTTTGTGATCTGTCAGAAAGGCATTGACGACTTGGTTCAGCACTTCTTGGCTAGAAAGGGAATTTTAGCCGTGCAACGAGCTAAGGAATCGGACATGAAGAAACTTGCTAAAGCTACCGGTGGAAGAGCAGTGACAAACTTGGAGGGCTTAAAACCAGCAGACCTCGGTTTTGCTCAGGTTGTCGAGGAGAGGAAAATCGGCGACGATAAGATGACCTTTATTGAGGGCTGCAATAATCCACATGCGGTGGCAATTTTAATACGTGGCGGGACTGAGCGTATAGTTGATGAAGCAGAGCGTTCAGTCCATGACGCGCTGTGTGTTGTTCGAGACGTTGTTCAGGAGCCGAAAATCCTCGCCGGAGGAGGTTCCCCTGAGATGGAAGTTGCCAGAGCACTGAGAGATTATGCTGAGTCTCTGCCAGGAAGAGAGCAACTTGCGGTGCAGGGCTTCGCCGAGGCTATAGAGTCTGTTCCATTAACTTTAAGTGAAAACGCTGGCCTTGATCCTATCGACATTCTGTCGGAACTCAGAGCCCGACATGAGAAAGGTGAAAAATGGGCGGGTGTCGATGTTTTCGAAGGAAAAATAGAGGACATGGAGAAACTAGAAGTTTATGACCCATTGGCAGTTAAGAAGCAGGTAATTAAGTCTGCCACCGAAGCTTCCACTATGATCCTCAAGATTGACGATGTCATCGCTGCTGGGAAAATGAAAGCGCCGCCCATGCCTCCAGGAGGGCCAGGCGGAATGCCACCCGGCGGCTACGGAGGCATGCCTCCAGAATATTGACCTCTATAAATTAACTCAGAGGTAATTTCCCCAATTTTTATGTTGGTATTTCGAATAGTCTCTATAAAGTATCTTAAGCTTGATTATCTTTCACCCTTTCTTGTTCTCTCTTAAGAAATAAGAATAAGGAAACTAAAAAAACCGAGTGAAATGACCCAGTTCTGCGGTTTTCTGATTATACTTGTAGTAGTCGGCTGCGCTTACTGGGTGCCTGACTACTTCTAATCCAAGCCTGGTGCGCTTCTTTTTCATGTTCCCAAGAGTTCGTCTAGGCTCAATTGCAACTCAATGGGTACGCTCCAATTATACAATATTTAATCTCTTTCGGGTTTACACTATAATTCTAGAATGCTTAGCAGCATAAACGTAGCAACACAGCCCAGGATTATTCCTAGAGATGTAAAATGTTCATGGCCACCTTCATGTGCCACCGGAATCAACTCATCCAACGTGACAAAGACCATCACGCCACCAGCAAAAGCTAATCCAAAGGGCACAAGACCATGAAAAGTTTCCAAAAAAAGTGTGGCAACCAAGGCGCCCAGCGGCTCTATCAACCCAGAAACAAGAGCCAAGCTAAAAGCACCAGACTTGGAAGCTCCGCCGGCGCACAATGGTAAAGAGATGGCCATTCCTTCTGGTATGTTGTGAAGCGCCATAGCAATGGCTATAACCAAACCAAGTCTTGGGATATAAGAATAGCCTGAAGCCACAGCGATCCCTTCAGGGAAATTATGAAGAGACATGCCAATTGCAATTAACATACCCGACTTGAGAAATCGTCCATCTAATACTCCTTTCTCACTAATAGAAAAATGCTTGTGAGGCAATAGAAAATCCAGAACAAACATAAGCAATGAGCCTGTCACAAAACCCGATGCTACTAGAAACAGCCCTGAAATCTTCAGCGCTTCTGCCATCAACTGCAGAAAAGAAAGCAAGATCATAATTCCAGCGGCCAAACCCATCAAAAAGCCCATAACTTTTCTACTAGGCCTTCTGATCACGGCAATAAACCCTCCAAGACCCGTCGCCAAGCCAGCCAATGTGCTTAGAACTAGGACATCTACAAAGTTGTCAACCATGCAACTCCCTCAGAGTAGATGGTTTGCCGTTTCAAATTTCAATCAGGATCTCACCATTATCAAGAGCATCTTAAATTTTTTCACAGCCTTCAAGGCGTGCGGTTTGTTAGCTGGCATTATAGTCATTTCGCTCTCTCTTAGCGTTATAGCTTTTCCAGAAATAACAACCTCTGCTTCGCCGTCCAAAACATAAACTAATGCCTCAAAAGGAGCCGTGTGCTCACTTAACCGTTGCTCTTCATCAAAAGCGAATAAAGTTACAGTTCCTGCATTTTTATCAATTAGCGTCCGACTGACCACGGAACCTTCTTGATATTGTATCAAATCGACTAGTTTTGCTGCTTTTGCTTCAAGTTTCTCTCTGCTTTTTCTATTTTCTTCCAATATTTTGCTCTCCATTATGATTTGACCTAATCAATAGCCGCTCGCCACTGTAGATGGATACATTCAAAAGTGCAAATATAAATATAATTGAGACTGGATGATCTTTTCATTCTTTCCATATCCCAACGATTGAATACTTCTTCAGCGACCTGCTGTCTTAAAACGAAGATACTTTCGGGATGTTCGACGTAAAGATAAACCAGGTAAACTCGGTCAAACGCTCCAGATCTGACCAACATATAGCTAGGCTTCTTCTGGAACTTGTGGCTGTACTGTTTAAGAACTTCGTCGAAGATCTTGGCAATTCCTGCGGAGGAAACGCTATCAAATCCCATTTCGAAAGTGTAACAATAAACACTGAAATTCTTCTCGCTTTCATAAAGGTAGTTCGTCACATCTCGATCCAGAATCTGAATATTGCTAATCGAAACAACATTGTTTCCACTAGTTAAAATCTTGGTATAATTAATTGTGATTTCCTGTACGATACCTTCAATGGTTCCAATACGGACATAGTCGCCTACTCTGAATGGACGCGCAGCAAGCAAGAAAAGACCTGCAATGAAATTCCCAATAGTCTTTGTGGAAGCAAAACCAAGCGCTGCGCCACCAAGTGCAGAGAAAGCGACAGACCACTCTGTTGGCAATCCGCCGACTCTAATCAAGGATGCTGTGGCGCCGACCAAAATTATGATACGAAACGTTAGAATGAGATTGTTCGTGACGCTTGGTTCTAAGCTGGTTCGCTTAGCGAATTTGAACAAATATCTCGCAATCAACCTTTCAAGAACAATTGCCATGGCTACGATACCTACTATCCAGAGAAGAGTTGATAATTTAACTCCGAGAAATGTTTGCGTGTCCAAATGGTTGAGAAAATCCTGGAAGTCCACCATTTAATTCCTCCTCCATTTGCGAATCTTCTAGCAATTCTTTTCATAAACTCTTTTGTGCGCCACCTTTAGCTGGGGAAAGTTTTTATTAAGGTTTGAAGCTTACTTTCGAACTGTCCCCTCAAAAGATGATGATTTATGACTTTACAGAAAGGTGACTTCATAATAGTGGACTATACTGCTAAAGTGAAGGAGACAAATGAGGTTTTTGATACAACAAGTGAAGAAACCGCTAAGAAAGAACACTTGTACAAAGAAGGCGAAATTTACGAACCAAAACTGGTGGTAATAGGAGAAGGATGGGTTCTCAAAACTTTAGATGAGAGCCTTCCAACCATGGAGATTGAAAAAGCCACTTCAGTTGAAATCCCGCCGGAAAAGGCGTTCGGAGCCAGAGACCCCGAAAAAGTCAGACGGTTGTCATTGAAACATTTGACGGACAAAGGGGTAACCCCAAACATTGGAACACGGATAGAATATAACGGAAAAATGGCCACTGTACGGGCGATAGGCGCTGGACGTGTGCTACTAGATTTTAACCCTCCGCTAGCTGGCAAAACCCTTCTGTACGAAGCGACGGTGAAGAAGAAGCTTGAAATGCAGGAAGAAAAAATAGCGGCTCTTATCCACCGCCGAATACCGGGTGTAGAAGAAGCCAAATTCAAGTTCACGATCGAAGAGAACAATTTGAAATTAGAAATGCCCGAAGAAACATTCTATTTAGAAGGAATACAGGTGGCAAAAAGGGGCATAGCCCTAGACGTACAAAGATTTTTCCCAGAAATAACAGCAGTCAAATTCGTTGAAACCTTCAAAGCTGAAGCTAGGACAGAAACGAAAAGCTAAAACTTCAATCCAACAAGAATGAATGAAAGATTACGTGTCCCTTTTTAGGGCCTTCAGAGAAACAGCTAATGCCTTGAGCTTGTTTGGTTTTCACTCGAAATACGTAAATATTTAATAACGCGTATCCTAGACATTATAGTCCAATTGGAGAGTGCCATTATATGAGCAATCTTGTTTTAGACGCCATAAAAGGAAGACGTAGCGCTGTACGCTTTGAAAGCACCTCTGTAGAAGAAGAAAAACTCAAAACGGTATTGGAAGCAGGACGATGGTCTCCTTCATGGCTTAACAAGCAACCCTGGAATTTCATTATTATAACAGATAAAAGTATTAAAGAAAAGTTGAGCGAAGTTGTTCCGACAGTTTTTGTTAAAGGTCTAAGAGAAGCACCAGTATGCATTGCTGTTGTTGCTGACACTACAGTGGACCAGTACCATTTTGTAGAAGCAGGTGCTGTAGCTACACAAAACATGGCTCTTGCAGCGCATAGCCTAGGCTTACATTCTTGCTGGATTGGAATTTTTGACGTGAAGAACCAGAAAAAATCCTCTGAAAACCGTGTGAGAGAGATTTTAGAAGTTCCAAAGACCCATCGAGCTATAGCGCTTTTGCCGATAGGATACACACGCCAAGAAAACCTGAAGGCAGAAAGGAAAACCCTAGACCAAATAGTTTATCAAAACAGATTTGGAAACAAAACCTAAGCCGCAAGACATAGTTGAACATTTTTCTGCTATTTAATTACTCCTGTTACTTTTGCAGTCTCACCGTAAACCTCACGTTTCAAGTTCAGTTTATGAAGAATTGTGTACCTTTCCGGTCTAATTGTTGCAGCCATCTCTAACGCTTTAATCACATCCTCGTTTTCGACACCAAGTTCGCAAGCAGTTGTAGGTGCACCTAGTTTCTTCAATGCATCTTCAATTCGCCTCCAATCTGCCTTGTGAAGATAAGCCATCATTATGGCTCCAACACCGCACTGTTCGCCATGCATGGCGTGTTTCTGGTTGATTATGTCCAGCGCATGACTAAAAAGGTGTTCTGAGCCACTACATGGGCGGCTACTTCCAGCGATGCTCATGGAAACGCCACAGCTTATTAGAGCTTCTATGAGCACCCTCAAGCCTTCCTCGTTTTCTGGTCTAATCAGCTCAACGTTTCGCATTATAAGCTCAGCGCTCATCAAGGCTAGACTGGCAGAATATTCTCCATAGTATTCATTTGTCTCTTCATGCCCTAATTTCCAATCCTTCACAGCAGTGCATTTTGCGATTACGTCTCCGCAGCCGCTTATTATGGAGCGCCAAGGTGCTTGTCTTATTATGTCCGTATCTGCAATGATGGCCATGGGTGCTTGGGCCATAACAGAATATGGCTTTTCGAAACCCTTGACAGAGGACAATGGACTTACAATTCCATCATGGGAAGCCGTAGTTGGCACGCTTATAAATGGAACTTTTTGACGGGCGGAACTCAACTTTGCAACATCTATTTTTGTTCCTCCGCCGACTCCGAGCACAACTTGTGGTTTCAAAATCCTAATTTTTTCTTCTACAACTTGAACGTCCTTAATTGTTGCTGTTTCAACAATAAAAGTGTCAACGATCATCCCGCTTTGTTCAAGGAGGTCTTGAACAGTTTTCCCGGCGATATCACAGCTTCTTGTTCCAGTGATTATTAGCGCGGATTGTTTAAAGCCTAATCTTTGAGAGATTTCAGCAACACGGTTTATAGTTCCATTTCCGATGATAACTTCCCTTGGAAGCTCCATACAGTGATGTTTTAAAGGCAAATCAACCACGTTCAAGCTTGTAGTAAGTAACTTCATTGCAACGCACGTTTAAAGCTTTTTAAATTCAGGGTCTTTCTAGATTTTAAAAAATGCTGTTTTGTTCAAAATCGAACCGTAATATTAATAAATCCCACGATTATGATTACATGTTGCTACTTCCTAGCAACGAAATTTAGTTGCATATTTGAGTTTTAGGAGAAAAAAGAAATGACAGATAATGACGCAGCTAAGAGATTAGTGTTAAAGGGAACAACAACAATAGGCGTCGTCTGCAAGGACGGCGTAATATTAGCTTCGGACACGCGCGTAACTATGGGCTATTACATAGCCCACAAACACGGAAAGAAAGTTTACAAAATAGACGATCACTTAGGCATGACCATAGCTGGGACAGTCGCAGACGCTCAGCGGGTCGTTGACATACTCACAGCAAACGCTCAACTTTACAAGATTAACATGAGTAGGCCCATGCCGGTAGGCTCTGCAGCGAGAATGGTTGCAAATCTTCTATTCTCAGCTAGGTACTTGCCATTATTGACGCAGGTTCTCATAGGTGGCATAGATGAAACAGGACCTCACGTGTTTTCTTTAGATCCATTTGGTAGTTTGACAGACGAAAAATGCGTTGCGACTGGTTCTGGTTCGCCAATCGCTTACGGTGTTTTAGAAGATAAGTACAAGGAAGACGTGTCAGTTGAGAAGTTCCTACCTTCAATTGTTAAAGCCGTAAATTCAGCTATGAAGCGCGATGCCGGAAGCGGCAACAGTTTTAACGTTATAGTGATAGACGAAAACGGCTATCGCGAGTTAACCGATAAGGAAAAGAATAGACTGCTGACGAATTGAGGAAGTTAAAAATCGTGGCGCCAACCCAAGAAAAAGACAAGATTGAAATAAGCCAGTACATACTGGAACACGTTCCAAAAGAGGCTGAAGTGACGAGAATAGAGTATGAAGGACCAACGCTTGCCGTTTACACCAAGAGACCAGAAATTCTAGTTGAACAGAGCAACGTGGTCGCAGAAATAGTTAACGTCATAAGGAAACGAATAGTCATTCGACCCGACCCATCGGTCAGGCTGCTGGAAAACGAAGCTGAGAAAATAACACGTGAAATAATACCGCAGGAGGCAGAAATTACAGACATAAATTTTGATCCCAGCCTCGGCGAAATAATAATTGAAACTAAAAAACCCGGCTTGGTCATTGGAAGAAATGGAACAGTTCTTCAAGAGATCATGAAGAGGACGAAATGGCGCGCCCACGTTTTGAGAAGCCCCCCAATACGCTCCAAAATAGTAACTCACATGCGGCATTATCTTCACTCAGAAACAAAAGAAAGAGAGAGAGTTCTCCGCACGATAGGCGAAAGAATTTTCAGACCTAAAACCTACGAGGTTGGAGATGTCCGAATCACAGCCCTCGGAGGAGTCCAAGAAGTTGGCAGATCAGCCTTTCTCGTTCAAACCAGAGAAAGCAGCGTCTTGTTGGACTGTGGCATCAACCCAGGTTCTTCAAAGCCTTTCGAAGCATTTCCAAGATTTGACTCACCTGACTTTGAGCTTGATTCTTTAGATGCGATAGTCATAAGCCACGCTCACCTTGACCACTGTGGCCTGGTGCCATTTCTTTATAAATACGGGTATGACGGCCCAGTCTATTGTTCTGCTCCCACTTCAAATCTGATGACGCTGCTTCAACTGGACTATTTAGACGTAGCAAGTAAGCAAGGCATAATGGCAACCTACGACCAGAAAGATGTCCGAGAGTGCGTTTTACACACGCTTCCTTTACGATACGGTGTCGTCACCGACATAGCTCCGGACATTCGTCTGACCCTGCATAATGCAGGTCACATTTTGGGTTCGGCAATGGCACACTTGCATGTAGGTGAAGGAGTGCACAATATAGTTTACACGGGTGATTACAAATTCGCAAGGACCATGCTATTAGAAGCAGCTGCAACCGAGTTTCCCAGAGTTGAAACGATAATAACTGAGAGCACCTATGGAGGCCCAGAGGACATAATGCCTTCGCGGATTGAAGCAGAGGGACGTTTAACAGCAGTTATAAATGAAACCTTGGAACGCAGGGGCAAAGTTCTGATTCCCGTGCCAGCTGTGGGCAGAGCGCAAGAGATAATGCTTATTATTGATGGCTATATGCGGCGTGGACTAATGAAGGAGGCGCCAGTATTTATTGAAGGCATGATTTCAGAGGCAACGGCAATTCATACAGCCTATCCAGAAT
>CAZDZM010000060.1:5197-8835 GCA_964509945.1 uncultured Candidatus Bathyarchaeia archaeon | reverse complement strand
CAAAAGCGGAACTTATGCTAGTTGATGGTTAAATGAGTACGAATAGGAATAGCACGCCCAGCATTTCTGAGCTTAAGATTAAGGGGTTTCTTGAAGAAAAAGGCGTTAGAATCGATGAAAAAAGGAGTGTTGAGGAACTTTCTTCAAGGGGGTACGGCGTAACAGAAAAAGACGTACTCATGCTTACGTTTTATGAAGGCCTTTATCTTTTGGACAAAGAAATGCTAGAAGTTGAAAGTAAGAATGAAAAGGTGGATTTTCACAAGCTTTTGCAATGTTATGAAAATATTGATAAAAATGCTTGGGCAAAATATTTAGTTTATCGCGATTTGAGGAGCCGAGGCTACGTCGTTCGGGAAGGCTTCGGCTTGGGCGTTGACTTTCGCGTTTATGAAAGAGGTGCATACAGCAAGGACGCTGCTACATACCTGATTCTTAGCACGCAAGAAGGAAAACCCGTTTCGCTAGAAGATTTGACAAACGTTTTGGTGCAATGCCAAAGCCTTAAGAAAGAGTTAGTTTTGGCTGTCATGAACCGTAGAGGAGAAATAGTTTACTACTCAGTTTCGCAATTAACATTCAAATAATGGAGTATCAGAAATGTCTTTCCAAACTGTCCGCGGAATGCGGGACTTTCTTCCCCACGAAACAAGAATAATGAGGTACATTGAAAGCAAAGCTAGGAAAGTGGCTGAACTTTACGGGTACAACGAAGTCATAACGCCCGTTGTGGAATCATACGAGCTCTTGGGAGCGAAATCAGGCGAAGAAATTCGGTCTCGAATGTTTACATTTAGAGATTTAGGTGACCGAACCGTTGCTTTGCGTCCTGAATTTACTGCTTCTGTGGCCAGACTTGTCACGACCGCTTTAAGGAATGAGCCTAGACCCTTAAGGCTTCTCTCTGTAGGTAGCGTTTACCGTTACGATGAACCTCAGAGAGGACGGTACAGGGAGTTTTGGCAATCAAACTATGAGCTGATTGGTTCCAGCAGACCAGAAGCAGACGCTGAAATAATTTTGCTCACGAACAGTCTAATGAAAACCGTGGGCTTAAAGAACTACGCTTTCAAGATTGGACACGTTGGAATTCTAAGGAGCATTTTAAGTCAAGAACATGTGGATGACAAGCTTCAAAATATAATTCTGCAGCGAATGGACAAAAAGGAGTACGATGAAGCGCTGGGTCTTGTTTATTCCGAGAAGTGCAGGGCCGTTTTCCGGAATTTGCTCGAACTCAGAGGTGACGCGGTTTTCAAAATAGTGGAGAAGATTAAAGAATGCGTTAGAAACTATGAAAAAGCCATGTCTGCTGCTGAAAATCTTTACGAGATCCTAAAGCTTGTCGAAGGAAGTGGAAGCGGAATTACCGCAACAGTGGAGGCTGGCTTTGCAAGAGGCCTTGACTATTATACAGGGATGATTTTTGAAGTTTACACACCACAATGGGACATAGCCCTTGGCGGCGGCGGAAGATACGACAGGTTGATTGAACTTTTCGGGGGGGAGCCGATGCCAGCTGTAGGCGTCGCCCATGGGTTAGACAGAATGATGCTGGCCATGCAGATGCAGAATAGTTTCCAAGAAACCGGGAAAGAGAAAAAGGTAGTAATTATTCCGGTTAAAGAGGAATTGGAGGTTGAAGCGTTGAGGATTGCGCAGATCCTCAGGGATTCAGGCTTAATAGTTGAATTTGAAGTAATGGGACGGAAGATGACTAAATCTTTGGAAGACGCAGATAGAAGACAAATGGACTACGCAATAATAGTTGGCGAAAGAGAACTTGGGGAAGGAGCAGTTGTCCTCCGAGATTTGGCGAAACGAGAGCAGACTCTCGTCAAAATTGAGACTATAGTTGAGAAGATAAAAGGCTAGCAAAATCCATTTCATAGACTAGCCTGCACATTGGGGCATTTCCATGGAGGGGGTTAACTTTTCTTCTGAAGCTGAAAAAGGAAAGATAGCCGAAGCAAAAAAGATAATTGACGTTGCTCGAGGCAAAGGCGTTGTTTTGAGGCTTATCGGCGGGCTTGCCGTACGCAACCACTGCGTTATAACATACTTCTGTGAAAGAGAATATTTGGATATAGACTTTGTGGGCCTAGCAAGCCAAGACAATGAGATCACCCGCCTTTTTGAGAGGTTTGGTTACAAGGAAAACAAGAACATTTCACTGGCCAGCAGTGGCTGGCAGAAACAGTTCTACAAGCGCGCGCTTGAAGATCACGTGGATGTTTTTCTTGATTTCCTTCGAATGGAACATGATATCAATTTGAAAAATAGGCTGAGTGTTGAAGATTACACCATACCTGTCAGCGACCTTCTACTATCAAAGCTGCAAATATACGAATTGAACGAGAAGGATATTCGAGACATAATTACAATTGTCAAAGACCTTCCCTTGGATAAAGAAGACAAAAAAGGAGTTATCAACGTTAAATACATCGCAGAACTCTGCTCTAGGGATTGGGGCTTACACAAAGATGTGACAATGAACATTGATAGATGTAGTGACCTTGTCCACTACTATAACTTAACATCAAAAGAAGTTGAAAAGGTAAGGAACAAGCTAAGCAGAATTAAACAGGCAATCGAGGCTGCGCCTAAAACCCTTCAATGGAAACTGAGAGCAAAAATTGGTGAGAAAAAAGCATGGCGTCGAACCGTTGAGGACCAAAAAATCACGTCGGTGAGCATAGAAGAGGAACTGAAAAAACGAAAACCGTAGTTTACCTCTCTCTCCTCAGAAAATCCCCGATGTCCGAAATGTTTTGGACTACAACCCCGCCATTTTTGTCTCCTATGTCGCGAACTAGTCTACCGAAACCAAGACATTCGCCGTGCTTATTCAATATTAATGTGTAATCATCTTTTTTTAGAGAACCAAGAACTTTTACCATTCCCCTTTTGAATACGTCCCTTCCGCAGACGAAGAGCCACTCTGTTCTTTTGTCAACGATTATCCTGTTCGCCTCTGTTTCTGCGAGGATTTTTAAAAGACGGAAACTGGGAAAGAATTTTCCATTTTTGATTTTCCCAAGATAGGTTCCAGCGTAAAAGAAGTTTCTCTGAATCAATTTCTTTAGATTTGTGTTTAAGAAAAAGTATCTATTGCTTTTTTTAACGATTAGAGTCTCGTCTAAGTTGGTGGTTCCATTTAATCGGTTTATGAAGTCTTTTATTGGTTTCATCATCTGTTTACACGCTTCTTGAGTTTGCAAACAAAGAAACCTTGTGTTTCGCTAGGCCAAATTCTCCTGCAGTTTTCTATTGCATTATCCAGTTTTCTTTCGAAAACTCTTACTAGCCCTTTTTCGCCCCGGCAATCAATCTTTTCGATTTCAAGGTTAAGGGTTTCTGTTGCCCAGTCTATGTTTAATTCGTCCTCTTCGGGCTCCAAGGAGCAAGTGGAATAGACTATTTCGCCATCATCTTTCAGAATTTTCGTTGCTTCTGCGAGCATTTCTCTTTGAATACCCGCATTTTTCTCTATATCCTCAAGAGTTCTTCTTTTGAACCAAACTTTGTCTGTCGCGAAATTTCCGGAGCATGGAACATCGAGAAGTATTCCGTCGAATTTCATGTTCAGTTGCGAAGCAAGTCTTGCGTCTAAATGGTAGACTATTACGTTACTTACA
>CAZDZM010000060.1:0-5097 GCA_964509945.1 uncultured Candidatus Bathyarchaeia archaeon | reverse complement strand
GTTCAGTTGCGAAGCAAGTCTTGCGTCTAAATGGTAGACTATTACGTTACTTACATGGCACCTTTCCAAATGATTCATCAGGGCTGCCAATCTTTGTCTTTTAATGTCTAAGGCAATTATCGCGCCAGTGTTGCGCATTAAATCAGCCAATTGAATGGTTTTACCGCCAGGAGCCGCACAAGCGTCCAGCACCGTTTTGTTTTTTAACTTAGTAAATAGCGTTGCTGGGATTTGTGCAGCTGCCTCCTGTATTGAGTACAAGCCTAGGAGATATTCGGTTGTGGCTCCGATTGAAAACCTCGCTTTATTGACCCAGTAACCGCTCTTAAGAAAGGGAACTTTTTCGAGTTTTATTCCTAATGATTGAAGTCTCTTGACAGTGTCCGCTTCTTTTCCGTTTATCATGTTTATTCTAATAGCCTGTCGAGGTTTGGTTTCTTCAAATCTCCAGCCGAATTCTTCATAACGATTTACAAAAAATTTCTTGCCAAACATCACTTGTAGATAGGAAAATGGCTAATAAAAACTTGGTGTTGAAGCTTTCCTACTTCACCAATCTTCTGGCAAGCAATCAGTGCAGGCATAATCTACAGTTCTGTACTTCGTGTGAAATGTTGTTATTACAAGGTATGTTTTAATATTATAAGGGTTAGATTTAGAACCGATCGAAATTTCAACATATCTGGTTCAGCAAATTTTATATTGTTATCCGGAGTAGTACCATTGGAGGTTGAAATTATGGAACAATACGCGTTTATAATGATGATTAGAGATAAATGGTGGCGCGAACTTTGCAGCCTCAGTCGTGAAGAAAAAAAAGAATTCTCTTATATTCGCAGGGGGTCAGCGGGTCCTACGAATGCTTCCTTTTTGTTCTTTTACGTGACGAAACCTGTCGGCGAACTTGCAGGGTATGCAGAGTTTATTGAACGCAAAGTTGGAGATGCCGAAAACCTGTGGAGCGAATATGGTAGCGAATCAGTTCTAAAATCTAAGGAAGAATACCAAAAGCTTATTGGAGGCAAGCAGAAAGTTTCTTTCATCAGATTCAAGAACCTTAAAGTGGCAGCCAAGCCTGTACAGCTTAGTGACCTTATCATGTTTTTGGACATGAAAAAACCGGCGCGAGGAGGATTTTACATCAAAAAGGAACCTGCAGACAAACTCATTGCGCTTATGACTTGAACCAGGTTTCCCTAGTCACCATACTTTTTTAGTTCTATGACAGTGGTTGTCTGTTCCGTTTTATAGTTAGTAGTTTAAGGAAGAAAATAGTTAGAGTAACAAAAAGTTAATAGGTGACAGCCTTCAAATGCATGTAGCTTATATCTTAAGAGCAAAAAGGAAATGTTTCAGAACTCTAAGACAGGGGCGTATGTGAAATACCTATGCGGTAGAAGTCTTTTAGCTAGTCTTGGGAGTGCATGATTATGGGACGCTATAAACAAGTTGAAGAAATTGTCAAACTAATGAATAGCCCGGAGATAATAAGGAACACGAGTATAATAGCTCATGTAGACCACGGAAAGACCACGCTTTCAGACAGCCTTTTGGCTGCAGCAGGCATAATAAGTGAACAAACCGCTGGGCAAAAACTTTTCCTTGACTCTTGGGAGCTTGAACAGAAAAGGCAGATGACTGTCTTTGCTTCAAACATAAGCTTGGCTCACACCTACAAGGGAGAAGATTACCTCATAAACCTCATCGACACGCCAGGCCACATAGACTTCAGCGGTGCAGTAACCAGGAGCCTTCGTGCAGTGGATGGTGCGCTGGTGGTTGTGGACGCAGTAGAAGGTCCGATGACCCAGACAGAAACCGTTTTGATGCAAGCACTCCGAGAACGGGTTAGACCTATTCTATTCATAAACAAGGTTGACAGACTTATAAAGGAAATAAAGTTGACTCCGGAGGAAATTCAACGTAAATTCGCAAAAATTATTGTTAGGGTGAATACGCTCATAGAAAAGTACGCGCCGACCGAACACAAGAAAGATTGGCAAGTTAGAGTTGAAGATGGACGTGTGGCTTTCGGTTCAGCCCTCCATAAATGGGGACTAAACTTGCCTCATATGAAAGCAAAGGAAATCTCATTCAAGGACATCATTGACGCTTACACCGGTGAGCCGGAAGAAATCGGCAGGAAAGTTGACACCTTAAGCAAAAAAGCGCCACTTTATGAACCGATCTTGGACATGTTTTGTGAACATTTACCGAATCCATTAGAAGCACAGCCTTACAGACAGAGCCAAATCTGGCCTGGAGAACCAAGCAGTCTTGTGGGCAAAAGCATGGCAAAAGTTGACCCTAACGGGCCGCTTCTCATGTGCATAACCACGATAGAGGTTGATCCCCACAGCGGAGTTGTTGCCATCGGACGCGTTTTCAGTGGTTCAGTTGAGAAAGGGAAAATGCTCCAGCTGGTCACCAGCCACCAGAAAGGAGTCATTCAGCAGGTTTACATGAGCATGGCTACAGACAGAGTCATCGTAGACAGAGTTCCGGCAGGAAACATCGCTGCCCTTTCAGGGTTACCATCGATTCATGTGGGCGAAACAATAGCTGAAGAAGGTGTGGAGACGCAACCTTTTGAAGGATTAAGGTATGTGTCCGATCCTGTTGTCACAGTTGCGGTTGAGCCAGAAGACATTAAAGATCTTCCACTTTTCGACAAAGTGATACACAGACTGACAGTTGAAGATCCAAACTTGCATTTCAAGATTAACAAGGAAAGTGGAGAATTTCTCCTGAGCGGCATGGGTGAACTACACCTTGAAGTCACAGCTTACCGGATGCAGGAAGCTGCATTAAAGGTGAAGATCAGCAAACCCATCGTGATCTACCGAGAAACAGTGAGCCACGATTACAAAGGCCCATCTATAATGGGCAAGAGCCCCAACAAACACAACAAACTGTGGGTAACAATAGAAAAGTTGCCAGAAGAAGTTATTGAAGCAATAAAAATGGGAAAAATTTCTGAAATGCAAACCCGAGACGAAAGGCAAAAAACTCTGAAAAAGTTCGGCTGGAGCACAGATGACGCCCGCAATGTTATAGCCATCGAAGAAACGAACATCCTCGTCAACCGAATAAAAGGAAGACAATACGTTGAAGAAGTCTTAGATCATGTTAAATCAGGCTTCCGCGAAGCGGTACACACTTCAGTTTTGGCGAAAGAACCAGCCTACGGGTTGAAAGTAGACTTGGAAGATATTTCCGTTCATGAGGACCCGGTTCACAGAGGGCCAGCCCAGATACTGCCAATGACATGGCGTCCAATATGGTGCACTTTCCTATTAAGCGACCCAAAACTCTTGGAACCCATCTTAAGCTTCGAATGCAAAGTTCCAAATGACTTTGTAAGCCCAGTAATCACAATAGTGCAGAAGCGCCGCGGCAAAATACTAGATATGATAAACGAAGAAGACATGGTTGTTGTCAAAGCCGAAATGCCCGTAGCGGAATCCTTCGGAATCGCAGACGAACTGCGATCATCAACCCAAGGCAGAGCCTTCTGGGCAACTCAGTTCAGCCGTTGGACGCCAGTTCCAGATTCAATTCAGGCTGACGTAATAATGCAGATCCGTGAACGCAGAGGATTACCACCAGCACCACCAAAAGCAGAGGAATTCTACGAAGAAGAATAATGCGAGAAAAACAAAAGACCCTAGCTCCCAGACTTTTCTGTTTCCTCCCGCAACCTATTCGCTATTTTAGGAAAGCTTTAATGAGCCTTGGCAATTATGAATTTTTTGATGGTTTGTTATGATAGTTGGCATCTGCGGAAGCCCTAGACAATAAGCTACCGAGTACATTTTGAGAGAAGCCTTGAAAATGCTGGAAGGGTTGGGTTTTAGAACACAATTCTTTACAGTGAGAGGTAAGAATATCGGCTTTTGTATTCACTGCGACTATTGATTAAAGAATAAAGAGTGCGTAGTTCACGACGACATGTATGAAGTTTACAGCCTACTTAGAGAAGCTAAAGGAATAATAATTGCTACTCCAGTCTACAATGGCGGTCTCAGTGCACAAACTAAAGCTATTATGGATAGATGTAGAGCTGTACTGGCCGCTGACCGTGGCTTTTTCAAACATAAAGTTGGTATGGCAATTGCAGCCGGAGGAGATAGATCTGGCGGACAAGAATTGGCGCTACAGCAAATCTTGACGTTTTACCTTTTGAACGGAATGATACCCGTCAGCGGCGGCTTTTTCGCCGCAAACCTGGGTGCAACTTTCTGGACAAAAGATACATTAGAAGGCGCGAAGGAAGATGAAGAGGGCTTTAGAAGTTTAAATAAGGCTGTGAAAAGGTTTGCCAGTTTTCTCCAAAAATATCAAACGTGAAATCAAGAGTTCGGAAGTTTTCAGCATGCTTAAACAAGCAACGAAAGACAAAAAGCGAAGAAAAGTAGCTTGGGGAATAAGTGGTAGCGGCGATAGATTAGTTGAAACGGTTGGAGTTATGAAACAGATAAAGAAAGAATACGAAAAAGTAGTTGATGTGGAAGCTTATCTCTCCAAAGCAGGAAGTCTAGTCTTAAAGTATTATAAGCTTGAAGATTATTTAAAAGAAAACTTTGAGAAAGTCTTGGTTGAGCTCGACTCCAATTCGCCTTTTCTCGCTGGATGGTTGCAGATGGGCAAGTTCGAGTTTCTGCTAATTGCCCCTGCCACATCAAATACTGTTGCAAAAGTTTCAATAGGCATAGCCGATAGTCTACTCTCCAATGCAGCAATTATGACATTGAAGACCTTCGTGCCAGTTTATGTCATGCCATCCGATTATGAGGAAGGAATCAGCTACACGAAACTTCCAAGCGGCCGGAATATTAAATTAAGGATAAGAAAAGAGGACGCGGAACACGTTAGAAAACTAGAAAACATGGAAAACGTTTTTGTCCTAGAAAACCCCCAAGACATTCACGAGGTTTTTAAGAAACACTTTAGTCACGCTGAAACTTGATATTTTTTAATTACAATTTAATTGTTTGTTTAGGTAATTTGGGCGAGGGCAAGCGATGTCGAACCTTATTAACCTGATAATTCCGCTGATCGCTGGAATACTGCTAGGCTACTTTTTACGCAACAAAA
>CAZDZM010000059.1:0-8879 GCA_964509945.1 uncultured Candidatus Bathyarchaeia archaeon | reverse complement strand
AGTCGTGCTAAATTATGATACGAGTCGCTGTGTTAGATTCAGACAAGTGCAGACCAAAGCGTTGCAGTAGACTATGTCTTCGCTTTTGCCCCATCGTGAGAAGTCGCATAGAAGCCATACGATTTGAAAAGGACAGGCCAGTGATCGTAGAATCGCTCTGTAGCGGCTGTGGCATATGCGTCAAAAAATGCCCCTTTAAAGCAGTCTCAATAGTTAACCTTCCAGACGAGTTGGAGAAAGAATGTAGCCACCGTTTCGGACCTAACACTTTTAAACTCTTCAAACTTCCAATACCTTCTCCAAGCACGGTTTTAGGCTTGTTGGGACAAAATGGAATAGGTAAAACAACCACTCTCAAAATTCTCTCAGGCGAAATTAAGTTAAACCTTGGAAACTGGGAAAACCCACCCGAATGGAACGAGATAATTCAGTATTATAGAGGTTCAACACTTCAGGATTATTTCCAAAAAATGGGCAAGAACAAACTCAAAGTCGCCCACAAACCGCAGTATGTGGACAAAATCCCCAAAGCGGTTTCTGGAAAAGTTGGAGATTTGCTAGAAAAGGTTAATGAAAGAAAAGTCTTGGAAGAAATTGCGGAACAACTTGAACTTAAACAGTTTTGGAACAGACCTTTGGAAGTTTTAAGTGGAGGGGAACTCCAACGCGTAGCAGTGGCTGCTACAATATGCCGCGAGGCAGATGTATACCTCTTCGACGAACCTTCAAGCTATTTGGACGTAAAACAAAGGCTTCAGGTAGCAAAAACCATAAGAAGCCTAAAAGAGTGTCAGAAAACAATAATTGTGGCAGAGCACGACCTAGCAATAATAGATTATTTATCTGATCAAATCTGCATTTTTTACGGAGAACCAGGTCTTTATGGCATAGTTTCAAACGTCCATGGCGTTAGGACGGGCATAAACATGTATTTGGAGGGTTATATTCCCGACGAGAACATGCGGTTCCGAAACGAAGCCATAATTTTCCATGAAAAGCCGCCCACAGTGAGTGTTGGCTCGGGCGAAACGCTGCTGAAATGGGGTCAAATAGAGAAAACATTCGAAGGGTTTAAACTCGTTGCCAATCCTGGAGAGATAAAAAGAGGAGAGATAATCGGAATTCTCGGACCCAATGGCATTGGCAAGACGACCTTTGTGAAGATTTTGGCTGGAATCGAAGAGGCTGACGATAAGCAGAAGTTCGGCGAATTGACGGTAAGCTATAAGCCGCAGTACATCTCAGCGGAATACACGGGCACCGTTCAAGAGCTTTTGGTTAGCGTTGCCAAAGAGAGCTTTATTTCAAGCTGGTACAAAACAGAAGTTTTGCAACCATTAAAGATAAATTTGCTCTTGGACAGGAACATGATGGAGCTCAGTGGTGGCGAGTTGCAAAAAGTTGCAATCGCAACGTGTTTATCTCGCAAGGCTGAGCTTTTCTTGCTTGATGAACCGAGCGCCTATTTGGATGTTGAAGAACGTTTGAACATGGTGCGGACCATTCGAAGGGTCATTGAAGCTCATAATGTAACCGCCTTCGTCGTTGAACATGACGTTGTCGCTCAAGACTTCATAGCTGACCGCCTCATGGTCTTTACGGGAGAACCTGGGGTTAGAGGCAAGGCGGAAGCTCCTATGAGCCTAAGGAATGGAATGAACACGTTTCTAAAAGAGATGGACGTTACTTTTCGAAGAGATCCTGCTACCAAAAGGCCTAGGGTTAACAAAGAAGGGTCAAAACTAGATAACTTCCAAAAACATATTGGAGAATACTATTACACACATCTGTAAAAAAAACGAAATAGTAGAAAGCAACTATTCTAAACTTGAAGAAAACGAAAAGAAAATAGTAGAAGCTGCGCCAAAATTAAAATTGTTATGGCAAAAATGGGAAAAGGCAATTCTTGTTTGAAACTATCCGAGTAGAAAATCTTGAGTAGTTTCTGCTTTTCCCTTTCAAAAAATGAACAGTTTTTCGCGAGAAGCCGTAGTTAAGTTAAAGAACAAGAGTAGCATACGTAAGAACGTTGGCTGTTGGAGAAGACAATGGTGGAGGCTTGAAGTGGCGCAGGTAACATTTGAAGAAATAAGTGCTTCAGACTTTTTCTACCGTAACCGCGACATTGCTGGCTTTACGAATCCTTCCAGAGCCGTTTTCGCAGCCGTAAGGGAACTTGTGGAAAACTCCTTGGACGCCGCCGAAAGCCTCAAAACCCCGCCAGACATTTATGTTCGACTTTCGTACGAAGGAGAAGCCAGCAAAGAAACCCAAATTTACAAGTTAAGAGTTGAAGACAACGGTTCAGGAATCCAGCCTAGGCATATACCCTCAGCTTTCGGTCAAGTTCTTTATGGTTCAAAATACAAACTGAAACAACAGAGGGGAACTTTCGGTTTAGGCGGAAAAATGGCAATATTGTATGGGCAAATTACAACACACCAGCCAGCCTACATTACTTCAAGCACAGGAATAATGAAAGTCTACTCTTTCAAGCTCATGATGGATATTCAGAGAAACCGCCCGATAATTCTTGGCAGAAAAGTGCTCATAAACAAGGAGCAGTGGCGTGGAACAATAGTAGAATTCTTCTTGGAAGGCGACTACCTCAGGGCTATGCCGAAAATTCTGGACTATTTTAAACAGACAGCCATGGTTAACCCTTACGCTAACTTGACTTTTGTTGATCCTAAGGGTAGACTCTATAAATTTACACGAGTTACAACAGAAATGCCTGAACCGCCTAAAGAAACCCTACCGCATCCCTACGGCGTAGACGTGGAACTTCTTCAAAGGCTTATACAGATAACTGCATGCAATAACATGCTTGAATTTTTGAAAAATCACTTCCACAGGGTTGGAGAAGTTACAGCGCAGAAATTTTTGGAATTCAGCAACATAAGCCCTTCTAAAAACCCGAAGAGACTTTCCCACGAGGAAATCGTAAGACTAATGCAAATGCTCAAAAAGTTTAAAGAGTTCTTGCCGCCTGACGCAGGCTGCCTTTCGCCCTTGGGTGAGGAACTTTTGAAGGCTGGAATAAAGAAGGAACTAAAACCTGAATATGTGGTTGTACACCAACGCAAACCTGCAACTTACGCTGGTCACCCATTTATAGTTGAGGTGGGAATAGCCTATGGAGGAGAAATCCCTAAAAAAGGAAGCTTCATAATTTACCGTTTCGCCAACAGAATTCCGTTGTTGTACGACGAGGCAAGCGATGTTTCTTTCAAAGTCATTAACTCAATGAACTGGCGAAGATACAAAGTCTCGCCCGACATGCCTATCGCCGTTCTAGTGCACATCTGCAGCACGAAGGTTCCATACAAAACTGTTGGCAAAGAATTCATAGCAGACAGGCCGGAAGTCAGAAGGGAGGTCGCGAACGAATTGCGGGAAGTCGCTCGTCAACTTCAGCATTTCTTAACGCGGATAGAACACGTGGACAGAGAACGAAAGCGGCTTGGAGTTTTCGGTAAATATTTGCCAAAAATAGCCCAGTTTTCAACTCAGCTTTCCGGTAAGGAAAAAATTCCAGATATAGAGAAACTCCTAGCGAGTGTGAAGAAGTTTGGAACAGAAGAAACATAAAACCAGCATGCTTGAGAGAAAAAATGAAGTTTTAGGAAACTTGAAGAGCCTAGGCACCAGGATTTACGATCAAATGGATAATGGATATTTTCCATCGATAACTATGCCTAGCCGCTCAACAGAGAACATCTATTACGACCCTCAATTTAGGCAATTCATCTTGGGCGTCAAGAGTGTCCGCAGAAGTGCCAGAAACGTGCGGCATTTGAAACCCTTCACCCAGCTTATTTGGGCTGCTACTTTTTCTCACGAGCTGGCCTCGCAGCGTAAAACATCCACCCTCAGAGACGTTTACTATTCAGCGCAAGCATATGAAATGACCTTCAAAGACCAGCAGGAATCTAACAATATAGTAACGGATTTGGAAACGGTTCTAGGATTCTCTAGGGAGGATTTCAACATCTTTCCAGAGGAGCGCTCTGCAGTTTTCGGTGACTTGACAATAGAGTACACGGTGCCAGGCTACGAAGGGAGAACATTAAACTTGACTTCCCACCCAGACGGCGTTCTCATAGGGCCAGCGTTGACCTCAGCTGAATTCGTGAAAACGTCAGCCGACAAAGTCATAGCCATAGAGAAAGGCGGTTTGTTTACGCGGTTTATCGAAGAAGGCGTGCATAAAAAGTTTAATGCTTTACTAGTTTTGACGGCTGGACAAGCCCCAAGAGCCACGCGACACTTTATCAGGAGATTAAACAACGAGCTTAACCTCCCAGTTTATATTTTTACAGACGGCGACCCATGGGGGATGCACATAGCCATGGTCATTATTTCTGGTTCTGCAAACGCTGCCCATTTGAGAGAGTTAAACACACCTGACGCTAGGTGGAGCGGCGTGTGGGCGACGGACATCGTCAATTACAAGTTGCCTACCGACCCACTTGATGAAGTGGATATTAAAAGGCTTTTCGAGCTGCAGAAGGATCCTCGATATAAAGAGGATCCTCTATGGCAGAGGGAAATTAAGACGTTTATGAAAATAAGGAGAAAGGCAGAGCAAGAGGCCTTTAGCAGGTATGGCCTAACTTACATTGTTGATGAGTATTTGCCAACGAAGCTGGAGGAGACAAAATAATAAGAGAAGTTTAAAATAACGGTTCTTGTTTTATGTAGAAAGCACATTAAAAAAGGAAGAGTAAGACGTGAGCGAAGGAGGCGCTTTTTGGGCGACACTGGCCGAAAAGTTCTTCGGCATCCTACTTAGCATCATTGGCGCGTTGGCTGTATATTATACGTTAACTACAAGCGACGTTCTAGGAACGTTCACTGGTTTTTTCGGATTCTTAGGCATTGTGTTGTTAGTCCTCGGGTTATTTCTGGTTTTTGTTAAAGCAGAGTAGTCCTTAAACAGAACTGCTTATTCTCTTCTCTCAACGACTATCTTGCAGTTCGTAGCCAAAGCAGCTATTACGCCTAGAGCCGCCAGCCAAGGGACAAGAATTGTGCCTATGACGCCTACAGTCGCAGGTATCTCAAGCAGAAGCTGCCCTTTTTCGTCTTTAACGATTATTCTGTTCACGTTTCCTTCGTGAAGCAAATCTTTAACTCTCTCGATAAGGTTGTCCGCTGATACGGTGAATTCTTCTTTAACAACCTTGATGGCTGGAGCTCCGCAAACATAACAGAAACTATCGCCTTCATTAAGTTTTGCTCCACACTTTGAACAATAAGACAATTTTCCACCTTTATTGGGCAGAAAGCTCATTGCATACTTAAACATTGCGATTGATGGCTGAGCGTTTATTAGGCAATAGCCCCATTATTCCTAAAACGGTTTAGCCTCTTATCCTTTGAAAGGGAGATGCATTCAGATGCCTATTCGACAACCAATTGTATGTGTTCTCGGTCATGTTGATACTGGTAAGACTTTGCTTTTAGACAAAGTTCGTAAGACAAGCGTTCAAGCGCGAGAGGCTGGGGGCATTACGCAACATATCGGCGCAAGTTTCTTTCCAGCTGATACCCTTAAGCAGCTGGTCGGCCCCTCGCTTTCCATGTTCAAAGGTGAGATAGAGATTCCAGGCTTGTTAATCATTGACACACCTGGCCATGAAGCCTTTACAAATTTGCGAAAAAGAGGCGGAAGCGTAGCAGACATAGCCATTCTTGTAATCGATATACTCCGAGGCTTCGAGGCTCAAACCTATGAGTGCATAGAAATTTTGAAGACACGAAAAACACCTTTCCTTGCGGCCGCGAACAAAATAGACCGTGTACCAGGCTGGAACTCCTATCCAGATATACCTTTCACGAAGTCATACCCGCTGCAGGATCCCTATGTGAAACAGGATCTGGACGCAAAACTATATGATATTATAGGGGTTTTTTCTCGGTTAGGCTTCGGCGCTGATCGTTTTGACCGCATAAAGGACTTTACAAAAACCGTAGCCATTGTACCTACCAGTGCAAAAACAGGCGAGGGCATAACGGAACTTTTAATGGTTCTCGTAGGCTTGACGCAGCAGTACTTGAAGAAGCGGTTGCAAACTACAGAAGGGGCAGCGAAAGGTTCGGTTCTAGAGGTTAAAGAGGAACCTGGATTAGGTTTGACGCTTAACACAATAATTTATGACGGTATCCTACAGAAGGAGGACCTAATAGTTGTTGGAGGCAAGGAAAAACCGATCATCACTCGCATAAGAGCGATTCTGGTTCCCAAGCCTTTAGACGAAATCAGAGATCCCAGAGACAGATTTTCCACTGTTGATTCCATTTTTGCAGCGGCTGGAGTGAAAATCGTTGCTCAGAATTTGGAGGGAGCCCTAGCTGGAGCGCCATTATATGCTGTTCCTCAGAGCGAGGAACCAGAAAAATACGCCAAGCTTGTTTCGGAGGAAATTGAAAAGATTAGAATTGCGACGGATGTTGAAGGAATTATCCTGAAAGCTGATACACTCGGTTCCCTAGAGGCCATTGCCGAGATACTGAAACAGAACAGTGTGCAAGTTAGAATCGCAGATGTCGGCGACGTATCAAAGCGTGATGTTATAGAAGCTTCTGTAGTGAAGGAGCATGAACCCCTTTACGGAGTTATTTTGGCCTTCAACGTCAAAGTTTTGCCAGACGCCGAAGAAGAAGCTACGATCAAAAGTATTCAAATATTTCGGGAACAAATAATTTACCATTTGATAGATAATTACCTGACTTGGCTTAAGACGCAACGTCAATCAACTCTTGAGCAGGAATTTGAAAAACTCGTGAAACCAGGGAAGATTCGCATAATGGAAGGATACGTTTTCCGAAGGGCAAAACCAGCAATATTCGGAGTCGAGATTTTGGCTGGAAAAATAAGGCCAAAATACATTCTTGTAAGGGCTGAAGACGGCGAAGAAGTTGGCGAAATACAGCAAATCCAAGACAAGGGCAAAGCATTGTCAGAAGCACAACAGGGAATGCAGGTGGCAATATCCATGGACAAGCCAATAGTTGGAAGGCATATATCCGAGAAAGACACGCTTTACGTGAAAATACCGGAACTCCATGCCAAAGCGTTGCTGAAAACTTTCATAGACATATTGACAACGGAAGAGCGAGAAACGCTAGATGAGTATGTAAGCATGATGAAAAAGAAAACACCTTTCTGGGCAACGTAAATCCAAATCAATAACTCTTTGTCGGCTTTTAGATCCCTGCTGAATTTTCCGCGTAAATCTTTGTCATCCTCGAGCGCGCGCGCTAGCACAAGTTTCTTCAGGCTCCTTGGACATCAGAATCAAGTGGAAAAACAAAATCGCTGTCTTCCCCTGTATGAACTCAGCAGGCAGCTTTCCAAACTTATTTGCTCCAGTAATCTCCGAGCAACGTCTCAAACTTAAAAACAAAATTCAGGAAAGAAGGTGGACATTTCCAATTCTTGTGTTTTTCAGATGTTTTTCTGCTGCGCTTTGGCATTCCACTGCTTGTTTTCTGCTAGTCGTAGGCAAATCGCCCATAACGTAGCATGGATAAAAGGCTAAAAGGGTATATGGAACGCCCGGGTCTGTTTCGCTTATGAACTTGGCAATGTTTTCAACTTCTTCCGCGTCCACATAACCTGGAACAAGCAAGGTGCTGGCAGAAAGCACTGGTAATACCTTTCGCTTTCCATAGAATTTTTCGCCGATCATTTTAAAATTGGCCAACGTTGGATTATTAGAAACTCCACACAGGGCAATATTCAACCGTTCATTCCAAGTTTTCAAGTCAAATTTGAGGTTGCCTCCGCTTTCCAGAGCATAAGCCGCAGCTTTCTCAGCCAATTTCGGATTCATGTAGCCATTGGTTTCCCAACAGACGCGGAGGATACGGTTTTCGCCCTTGGCTTTTTCTAGAGCTATACGGCTTGTTTCAAGACTGTGCGGCATTTGCGGGGAAGGGTCGCCGCCGAAATAGCATATGCAAGAAACATGATTATCCACTTTGGCTGCTAAGGTTTCGGCACTCACAACGGGCTTATGCTTCATTGACATATTGCGGTAATGCCAATTCTGACAGAAGAGGCAATCATAGCTGCAGGCGCCATAAAAAACAGCCAAGTTAGCATAGCCATGTTCTGCTTCTGGCGCGTAAGCATATTTGGGGTAGCCATTACCAGTACAGCCGGGACAAAACCACCAATTAACACAATTGGTTGGCAAACTATCATAATACCATTCCAAAATACCTTTCTCAGCTGTGCCGCCAAAACGCACGAGTTCTCCGTCAATATTCCAAACGAGCCCGCAAAAACCACTGTTGCCATTGGAAATTAAGCAGTTGTTAGCGCACACTCCACAAGGCAAGCCTTCAGCATCTTTAGGCGGCTCTGGAGGCAAGCCGAAGGCGGCGCGAGTTTTCCTGTGCAATCGCCTTGTAATCTCGAGAGTTCTGTCAGGTTTTTCCCTTAGACAGTTCAAACAAAAGCCTAGGCTGTCAGAGATGGTCGCGGCTTTTGTACCGCATATTAAACATTTGCCCATATGGTTAGCCGCCGCCGACGGGCGGTATTATGGCTAAAACATCGCCGTCTGCAAGTACAGTATTTAATCCTTTAAGTGTCGATGCACTTTTGCCGTTAACGAGAAATTGCAGAAAACCCTTGGCCTCGCCAGTTCCAGCATTATAAACGTATTCAGCGAAGCTTTTACCGTAGCGCTGAGATAATCCTCTAAGAACCTTATCAACAGTCACTCTCTCGTCTTCCGAGTACTCCAGAGTCTCTTCTTTTTTACCAGTTATTTCCCTTAGACTCGTGAAGAAACGCACTGAAACTTTCAAGGTCAACCACTGTAATAGAAGACAGTAAGCCAAAAATTAAACTGTTGCGCTTT
>CAZDZM010000058.1:0-8907 GCA_964509945.1 uncultured Candidatus Bathyarchaeia archaeon | reverse complement strand
GGCAGAGGTTGTCAACAACCAGAATCAGGAGTAGAATTAAAAAATTTAAATTAGTGGGTTGATTTTTTAGCAATGTAACCGCCTAGGTGAAAACATGAAGGGAAAAGTCGTCATACTGATGGGTTCGGAAAAAGACCTAGAGTTTTGCCGTGAGATAGCTAAACACCTAAAGACTTTATGGGTGGATTACGAGTTCCGTGTCTCATCAGCTCATAAAACTCCAGAAAAGGCACTGGAAATCTTGAAAGAGTTTGAAAAGGAAAAGGTTGTCTACGTGACGGTTGCAGGCAGATCCAACGCACTAAGCGCCTTCGTCGACTCGAACACAACGAAACCAGTCATTGCATGCCCGCCGTATTCAGAAAAGTTTGGTGGAGCCGACATCTACTCTTCGCTAAGGGTTCCCAGTGGAATAGGATCCCTCGTGACGATTGAGCCGGAAGGAGCCGCAATTGCTGCAGCGAAGATTTTTGCAGTTGAAGACAAGGAGTTGGAAAAACGCGTAAGGGAATATCAATCGGTCAGGAAAAGGGAGATCGAGAAGGCCGACGAATCCGTCAAAAAACTGAAGTAAGCGATGATCATGGGCAGCGTAAAAGACTTAGAAGTGCTTAAGAATCCAACAAAGAGTTCTATGGGCGTAGGAAGATTCCATTTTTCAGACCGCTATTCAGTTTTTGACTGGGGAGAAATGCCAGACCACATCAAAGGAAAAGGCGCGGCATTATGCCTCATGGGGGCTCACTGCTTCGAGAAGCTAGAAGAAAGAGGCATCAAAACCCACTACAGAGGTTTAGTTGACAAAAACGGAAAAGTTACGACTTTCAAAGAGTTAGAACAGCCAGCAAACATCATGGAGATCAACATGGTTAACGTATACAAACCCGAAACCTACACCAAAGACGGAAAGCTCAAATATGACTATAACAAGTTCACGCCCAACCTGAAAAATTACTTGATCCCTCTTGAAATAATTTACAGAAACGGACTGCCCGAAGGCTCCTCGATCTTTAAGAGGCTATCCCAACACACCGTAACAATCAAAGATCTGGGACTGGCCCTCTACCCAAGACCCGGAGAAAAACTTCTAAAACCGATATTCGATGTCAGCACCAAGCTCGAAGAGACCGACCGCTACCTAAATTGGGAAGAAGCTGAAAAAACTGCTGGCCTAACGGCTGATGAAATGACCAAGGTTAAGGCAACGCTGTCAAGCGTTGACGACGTCATCAGTCAAATCGCCTCTGGTGCAGGTTTAGAAAATGAGGATGGGAAAATAGAGCTAGCGTTTGATAATAAAAGAAGACTCATCATTGTCGACGTGGTTGGAACTCTTGACGAATGCAGATTCACCTATGAGGGAATACACGTCAGTAAAGAAATTGCCAGACAATTCTACAAGAAAACAGGCTGGGACAAGGACGTGGAAGAAGCTAAGAAAACCGCCGAAGCCAAAGGAGTTAAAGATTGGAGAACAATATGCAAGTCGCAGCCTCCTAGATTAGATGCGCAATTGAAGACAATCATGACTGAAATTTACACAGCCGCCGCAAACGAGTTAACAGGCCGTAAGCTATTTGATTCTCCCAGCCTTAAAGAGGCAATCAAAAAATACAAAGAGTATGTTGGTGAGACCTAAGTAACCAACTCCTGCAGTTGTCCTGCTTTTAGGCATCTCTTGATCTCCAGTGCTATGCGATCTCCAGTGCTCATTCGCTTCCTGTACTTAGCGTTGGCATACTGTGAACCTAAGCCCATATGAACGTTTGTTCCGCCGCCATGCCTCAAAGCCACGTCCTGCGTCACTGGAATGTGCATGTACGGATCTCGCTCTCCATGTATGTCGTAAAGCCCATAATCCGTCGCTTTCTTTGCTTCCGAACCAGCTGTAAAGTCCAGTTTAATGGTAGGCTGCAACTCATACTTAGAAACTCTATCCCACGTGATAAGCGTCTGCAAGCACCATGCACCAATTATTCCTGGGTACGCATGTTCTCTACAAGCCAACAAGAAACGGTCTGCGTAACGATGCAAATCCTTAAGCAACGACTCTCTAAGGCTGAGAATCGCATGCGCCGTAACTTCAAAGGATGGCACCTTCCTTATCTTGTTCTGCACATCTGTTGGAAGCCTCTTCACACCGTCAAGAATGGTTTCTCTGCGCTCGTCAATTGAAAGAAACTGATTAGCCAAACAAATCCGCGCCTCTTCCATGCTCACATTGTACAGTTTTGCAAACCAGTCGTCAACGTCTCCCCAATCGCTCTGAGCATCTAACGGCGAGAAGAAGAAATTAAAGTTGGCATGGGGCCCAAGCACAATTTGCTCAACTCGACCATTTTCTAAGGCCTCTCTGCTCAGGTTTCCTGTTTTAACTTCCTTCGCAACCTTCTCTTCCAAATCCTTTGAGTCGGCAGCAAAGATGAATTCCCTTTCGAAAGCCCTGTGCGCATGCTCAGCCTTCAAAATCATCGGATCACCAATCGGCTCTTTGAACTTTATTCCATCCTTATGAACTTCGTAGTCGTAAGATTTCGGCGTGGGAATACCAGCTTTTTCTGCAAACCAGTAATAGTCCTTCTCGATTTCGCCCCGATTCTCAATCTTCAGAAGAGCCCTCGAGCCAAGTATTGGAACAGCATACTTATTTTCAATTATGCTGCAGTACTCGTCCCCACCAACGTAAACTGCAAAAGCTCTGTTCGTTACTTGTAAGCATTCTAAATCAACGAGCTCATCGACGTACTTAACAATGTCCGAGTACTTGTCAAGAATCACTATGACGCTTCTCCAGCTGCCGCTCTTCTTTATGTCCTTGGGATCATTAACAACGCGCAAATCTCGTTTAACCAAGCCTGGCAAATCTTCCACAGCTTCATCTGGCTTGCCGACCATCGGGTTCTGAAGATAAATCCTTGCCCTGCCAGGCGTCGTGTAAATAATGCTCCTAATTCCGTAGTTGCGTTGACCCTGCCAAGCATCTAAAGCTGAATGGGAACCCAAATTCAGCCCTATAGGCTCCTTGTATTTCTTCACTATTTCTTGTATTTCTTCTCTACTGATAACCATGTAATTCACTAGTTTGGTTAATGAAATGAAATTTACCATTTTAAATCTTTTTAACACCTAATCATAAAATATTAAACTTGGAATTTATCGCGCCGCTTCCAAAATCTTCCTTCATCAAGTTTTTAGTGCACAATTATAAGTGGAGAAGACAATGCAATATCTTTTCAAAATTTTCATGAGTTCTATTGCTCTTGTAGAGTCTCAAACCCTCGACAATAGTCTCCGCGTCTGTTCTGCCAACTTTTTCAACCACCATTCTAGCAACGACGCTGCTAATGAAAAGGAACTGGCATACTGATGTCACGTTGGACGGCCTTCGATTCACGCTTGCCGTTTCAAAATCAACAATGAAAGGTTTTCCTTTCTTACTGACGATTATGTGTTTTGGAGCATGGCTTAGTTCTCCATGGTCCAGACCGATTTCATCCAATCGCCAGCACTGTTTCAAAATGTCACTCAAAACTTTTCTGATAAGCCCTTTTCCTCTATGCTTTTCAAGCCAATCTGGGAGTAAGTCACCGTCAATAAACTGCATTAAAAGGAAATTTTTGCTTATACCTAAAAGTTTTGGTCCTACATGAACGGAATTCGCTTTGACGAGCATTTCTGCTTCATGCTGGAGGCCAGAGCGATCAGCGTCCACCCTTCGAATTTTTAGCGCCGCTTTTTCGCCATCGACGTAGGCTATTACAACTATGCCAACGCAACCCTTGCCTAAGATAGGCACGTGAAAAACTTGCTTATTCCCATAAAACTTCACGGCCTTTACACCTAATTTTTTTAGTTCCCCTAAACGGTTCTTAAGCTCTACATTGCTAACTCTGGGATAACACAGCAGGGACACGTAGGGTTCTTCCCTCAACTTTTCTACAGGAAGGGTCAATGCTCCATTCAAAACTTAATCCCTTTGGTCAACTAATTTCCATATTCACTAAAATACAATGTGATAGATCATAAATTTAATAGGAACTCTTCTCCACTAAAATTCTGTTCATAAACGGGTTAAAAAGATGCCAAAGTTCAGACAAGTAGCCGATATACTCAAACTCATGGGCAAGAAAGAGCGCATACGAAACGTGGGAATAATTGCCCACATAGACCACGGAAAAACAACAATGACCGATTCCCTGCTCGTTGAAGCAGGACTACTATCGCCAAGAATTGCAGGCTCAGCAAGGGTCCTCGATTACCTTGAAGAGGAACAAAAACGCGGAATCACAATTAAAACAGCAAACATATCCCTACTGCACAGGAAAAACGACCGCTCTTTCGTAATCAACCTAGTCGATACGCCAGGCCACGTTGACTTCACGGGCAAAGTGACCAGAGCCCTACGCGCTATAGATGGCGCCATCGTCGTCGTAGATGCAGTAGAAGAAATTATGGTTCAGACTGAGACGGTCACCCGCCAAGCCCTTGAAGACAGGGTAAAACCCCTCCTCTTCATAAACAAAATAGATCGCCTAATAACCGAGCTAAAGCTGAATGCAGACGAAATTCAAAACAAGCTCAGTCGAATAATCAACAACTTCAACAATCTGATTGAAATCTACGGGGAACCCCAGTTTAAGAACAAATGGAAAGTAGATCCAACGAGAGAAACCGTGGCTTTCGGTTCAGCCCTTCACAAGTGGGGTTTCACAACGGGCATAGCCAAGCGGAAGGGGATAAAATTCAGCGACGCCATCGACGCCTACAAAACCAAAGCGAATGAACATCTTCAAAAAACTATACCGCTCCAAGATGCGATACTTGACATGACAGTGAAAAACAGCCCAAGCCCTATTGAAGCCCAGAAATATCGCATAGCAAAGATTTGGAAAGGAAACCTAAACTCGGAATTGGGGCAAGCAATGTTGAGTTGCAACGACGAAGGACCTCCGGTTATGTGCATAACTAATGTTCAAGCAGACCCCAATGCAGGGCTAGTGACAACGGGAAGATTGTTTTCAGGCTCCATAAGAGAAGGAGACAAAGTGCATTTAATCAACGCAGATAAGGACTGCAACGTGCAGGAGGTTTCAATATACATGGGTGCCTTCAGGGAAAACGTAAACCAAATCACAGCGGGCAACATAGCCGCTCTGCTTGGGCTGGAATTGGCAAGGACAGGAGAAACCCTTATTGACATAACGCACAAAGAGGGAATGCTCCCATTTGAAAGAATACAATACATCTCAGAACCAGTCTTAACGATAACAATTGAACCGAAAAACCCCAAAGATCTGCCGCGACTACTCGAAGCCATGGGTGAACTTTCCATGGAGGACCCAAATCTTGTAACCATGATAAACAGAGAAACTGGAGAATATCTTCTAAGCGGCATAGGTGAACTACACTTGGAAATCGCTTTAAAATCCCTGAAGAGCTACGCTGGCGGAACAGAAATCATAACTTCGCCTCCAATGGTCATGTATAGAGAAAGCATCTCCAGAAGAGGCACAATCGCAACATCGAGAAGCCCCAACAAACGAAACAAGTTTGTAGTAAAAACGGACCCCCTCGAAAAGAATCTGGCAGAATTAGTTGATAAAGGCGAGCGCCCCAGACAAGAAAAAAACATTCTTGCCGTAGATGAACACAGAAATGTAATCATAAACTTGACAAAGAACATTCCACACTTTCAAGAAATAACGGGCTTCATCATTTCAGGCTTTCGGTATGCGTGCAGAGCAGGCCCATTATGCGGTGAACCGCTACGAAACGTGAAAGTCACTTTGGTTGAAGCCGATCTCCATGATGATCCGGAACAGCGTAAACGAGCTGAAATTATGCACGGCGTCGGAAAGGCAATTTTTGGTTCTTTCCTAACAGCCGAACCAATGCTTCTCGAACCATTCTATAAAATTGTCGTCTCAGTTTCTACAGAATGGGCTGGCGAATGCATAAGAATATTAACAAGCAAACGTGGGAAAATATCGGCCTTCGAACAGAAAGGCGCATTAGCAATGATTACAGGCTACGTTCCGGTTGCAGAAACCTTCGGTTTATCTGCAGAGCTACGCTCAGCAACCTCCGGCCGCGCTTTCTGGCAATCTGTCTTCGACCATTGGGAAAAAGTCCCTCAAAACATCGCAACGGAGGTCATCAAGCAAGTCCGAAAAAGAAAAGGACTACCACCAAAAATTCCCATGCCAGACAAATTTATAGACGAAACCTAGAAACGTAAGAAGACAGCAAACTTAATAGGACATTCACGACGATTCAGCTTTGACCGTGAAAGAATGAACCTTGTTAGAAAGAGCTTTTCCATAGCCTTTTCAATGCTTAAGGCTCCATCGAAGACCTTGGAAGAGATCAGCTCAGAGAAGATACCTCATACCTTTGCCTTTTTACTGATTATTGGCGCTGTTACCGCGCTCTTGACGCCGTTACAGGTCTATTTGGGATTTGAAGATATCAATGGACTCCATGCAGGCGGCCAAGCTGAGTTCTTAGCGAAAGATATTTCCACACTATACACACTTGGCATTGAATGGCGTCCTCTCCTGATTGAAATGTTTTACGTTTTTATTCTCATAGTTTCAACAGGCTACATTCACATCATTCTCAGAGCTGCTGGCGGAAAAGGCACAGTAAAGGACACATTCAAGATGATAGCTTACGGTGATGCTCCTGGACTAATGTTTGGATGGATACCTTACTTCGCTACTATAGCCGCCTTATGGGCTGCAGTAATCCAACTACTCATAGGACCAATAGTATTGCATAAAATATCTTGGGCAAGAGCCAGCATAATATTTAGCTCACTAATAGGATTAGGATTAATTGAAATCGCATTGTCATAACAAATTTTCAAAAGGGATAGTAAATGAAAATTCGGTTACCATCTTCATGCCCCTTCAATCTAGGCTTCACACTTTGTTGCGGCCAAGTCTTCAGATGGGAAAAAAAAGGCGAGTGGTGGTACGGCGTTGTTAAAGGGAAAGTTTTCAAGATACGCCAGAGAGGCCACGAGCTGGAATTTGAAAACATTGACGAAGACTTCATCAGAGACTATTTTGGGTTAAACGAAGACCTGGAAAAAATCGCTAATCAAATTGCCAAAGACAGAAATATCAAAGAAGCATTGAAAGAGTTCAAAGGTTTACGAATTGTCCGGCAAGACCCATGGGAGTGCCTAATCTCCTACATTTGCGCAACCTACAAGAACATTTCAGCAATAAAACACATGCTGCTAAATCTCTCCCAGAAATTCGGAGAAAAAGTAACCTTTAACGGCAACGAATTCTACACTTTTCCAGTGCCGGCGAGACTCGCGACAGCAACATCTACAGATCTGAAGAAATGTGGTTTGGGCTACCGAGTCAGTTATGTGTATGAAACGGCTAAAAAGGTTCATGAAAACGATTTTGATTTTGAACGCTTAAGGAACTTACCTTATGAAAAAGCAAAAAAAGAACTTGCTAATTTTCCAGGCGTGGGTTTGAAGGTAGCCGATTGCGTTTTACTCTTTTCTCTCGGAAAACTCGAAGCGTTCCCGGTGGATGTCTGGATAAAAAGGGCTATTCTAAAATTCTATTCAAAACATTTTTCATCGGATTTTCTTGAAAAAATAGGAGAAAAATCGCTTACTAGTTCACAATATGCAAAATTGAATATGTTTGGACGAAGCTATTTCGGAGAATACGCTGGCTACGCCCAAGAATACCTTTATCACCATCAACGAACACAACAATAGTCAGCCTCTTTTCCACTTAATGCAACGCGCGCTAAACCCCCTTTTTGACGCATACAAGTTTTCAGAGTGCTCCCTAGATTATGCTAGTGCACGCTAGTCATACAGCGCAGCGCACACTGGTACGTATGCTGTAACTTCTGGTTTCTGTAATGTATCGGCAAATGGAATATACTATATATTAAATCATACGATACAATATCGCGGTTAAACATGCCCCTATTCCATTTCAGTCAAGAAAAGTTGAAATGCCCTTACGATGGCTGTGAAAAGTATTTCTCCAAGCCTACAGTCTTGACTGATTTGTCCACTATGCCTAGGCAAACATATTATGCTTGTCCATATTGTATGTCCAAACTAGATATAATTGTTGAAGACATGAAGATCGTTAGTGTGAAAACAACGGAACACCAAAGAGTTTTCAGCTCTCCTGCAAAATGCGCCTATTATTGTGGACTCCCAAGCGCCTTTCCCCAGGACATGCCATTTCCAGATGAGTGCCTAGTCTGCCCCAAAGTACTCCAATGCAGGAAATTAGCTCAGACGGAATAGGCGCGCGTTTTTCAAGCAAGTTCAAAGATAAAAAAAGAGGGAGACGTGTTAGTGCTGTGCTTATCCTACTGCTTTCTTCACAACGTCTTCAACAAGCCTAACCTGCCAAATTTCAACATTGTTCCAAAATGCAAAACCTATCTCAAGAAAGCGGTTTTCAACAGCCTGCTGGGAATGAGCATCAACAACATAGAAGGTCAAATGGTCTAAGATTGAGGCGTAGCCACTCGAAATTTTGATTTCGTGTTTCTTAGGGGGTTCCTCTCTTTTTCCAACTAAATCTTTGAACTTCTGCTTAACAGCATCGTTGAGCGCGCGCGCAAAAAGGGTGGCATTGGATTAGTCAAGGCAGATGTGATGAAAGAGTTTGTGACCAGGATTTTGAAAGGTTTAGAACTGGGAGGACAAAAATAGCACACGCTCTCAAAAATCAAAGAACAACCTCTCTTAAGCATTCTCGACTACCTGTGACAACAAAACGAAACCGAAAGCTCTAAATATTTTCTTAATCGACGTTCTTTTCAGGAGGAAAGTCGGGCCCGTAGCTCAGCTAGGTTAGAGCGCCAGGCTCATAACCTGTTGGTCGGGTGTTCGAATCGCCCCGGGCC
>CAZDZM010000057.1:0-9176 GCA_964509945.1 uncultured Candidatus Bathyarchaeia archaeon | reverse complement strand
TTTATTGAAGGCATGATTTCAGAGGCAACGGCAATTCATACAGCCTATCCAGAATATTTGGGCAGAGAGGTTCGCAGCAGCATTCTTCACGATGAGGTTAACCCGTTCCAGTCAGACTACTTCACAATTGTTGAGCATCCCAATGTTAGACAGGAGATAATTGATGGCGAGCCGTGTATAGTGCTAGCTACTTCTGGAATGCTTGAAGGAGGGCCAGTTATAGAGTATTTCAAGAGTTTAGCAGAGGACGAGAAAAACACGATAATCTTTGTAAGCTATCAGATCGAGGGTACCCTGGGAAGGCGAGTGCAGAAGGGAATAAACGAAGTTCCGATGATTGGCAACGAAGGCAAAATGGAGGTTGTAAAAGCCAAGTTGCAGGTGGAATCCATTGAAGGCTTTTCTGGGCACTCAGACAGACGCCAGATCATCAATTACATAACTCATCTTAAGCCAAACCCTGAAAGGGTTTTTGTTTGCCACGGCGAAAGAGCAAAAATCATGAACATAGCGAACTTTATTCAGAAAAAATGCGGAATAGACACTATCGTCCCAGGGATTATGGAAACTTTTAGGCTGCTGTAGGCAAGGGCTCATTTGAGATTGGAGCTTTTTCCCGCCAAATTCTCACATTCGGAGGACAAATGACTACTCGTTCCTCTCCTAGGCGGGCGATATCTCCGCCAATTGACTCAACAAATTCGCATAGGTCGTTTACCGCGTGCTTCACATCTTCAATGTTTTTGTTTGCGAGAGGAGTTATCCTGAGGATGAGGATGTTCCCCGAATTCACCTCGCTTTTAACGGTTTCCAACTCTGACAGGTCTCGGAGAGGCAGGGCTTTTAGATAAGTTTTGCCTAAAACGTTTTTAGTCTCAGATTTTACCGATTTCTTTTCTTCATCTCTCTTTGATTTGCGGAAGATTCCGCTTAAGTTTGGCAAACTTCCCCTCTCTAACAGTTATATACTTACCATTCAATTGTTTAAGCGTTTCTTAATCTTGAGTCCAAATTTTTAGTATTGATTAAACTAATATGTGCTTTATGAATTTAAAATTTATATTGGAAATCTTTATCGAGACTTCTTTTCGCAACTCCCCTTTTTTCTATAGCCCGTGCTAGTTAAACTTTTGGTCCCTTTTTCAATGAGCTTTTGGTTTCCCAAGGCATAAGATGAAAACTGGCCTGCCGGTACGCACGAATCTAGACCAGCATTCTTTAATTTTCTCTAGGCCGCTTTAGTCCATACAAACATTATCTTAGATTCATTTCTTTCATGGTGGCCTTTTCTGTGCATATTGGTATCTGCGGGGTTTTCCTTCCCTTGAAAGAACACCGTCTTTGACTAGGTCTACTAGTGCGTGGGCCACTGCTGTGCGGTCATAGTGAAAGCCGCGTCTTGCCATCTCGCTGTGAACTTCGCTTAGGCCTTTAGGCGTGATGAACCAGTCTTCTTCCCAGAGTTTTTGTATTAAGCCTTTGCACGTTTCTGCTTTATGCAGTGTTGTGACTTTTTCTATCATCATAGGGGTTTCTTTGAGCTTAGCGGTTACTGTGGAGAGAATTTTGTCAACTGCTGTTTGAAGTTGGTCTTCTTGGCATTCTATTTCGAATTCTATCTCACCTATTTTCATTTTGACGCGGATTGGATTTTTTTGCTCTTTTTCTGTCAACGCCTCACCTATTGTATATTGAATTGTGCATCTTGTTCATGCACAACACTTAAATATCTCTTTCCCAAACAATTGGCTATTGGTGAATCTTGGTGATTGAACAATATACTATTACAACAACACCAAAATATAATTTTCCACAACCAACCATAGACACAAGATTGCCCCAACGTTTCCTAGAACTAAGCCTGCGCTCACTGAAGCAGGTGGAAAGTCAAGCCCTTCAACTAAATCAACAAAGCTTTCAACAAGCCAACTTCCTAGAAACACATATGCAAAATCTGCAGCTAAAACCTCAACCACTATCACTAAAACCTAGTCTTAAAGAAACGATAGTTGCAGCAGTGGACACTTCAACAATGAAAATAGGCGAAACAAACACAGGCATAGTAATCGCTGTTAGGGGTGCAAACGTTTGGAAACAAGGCGGAAACTACCGGTACACTCGCTTGGGACCATTCATATTTCATATAACTGAGGAGAACAAACGAGAAGTTTACAATACGCTAGAAAAAGCGTATTTTGGCTTTGCAGATGATTACAGTCACCAAGGCACACCGAATCTTCTGCAGATGCCTACCCGCATAGCGAATCTTCTTGAAAGATGGTTACAAACAATGCTCTCAAAAACGATGGCCAATGGGCTAATTCTCTTTGATGGCTCTTTAACTTCCGGAACTCCAGATAATCGAACGCAACGCACGAAGGAGATTCTGGGTACCGCCAGAAAAAGGGGTAATGTGGTTTTAGCCTTTTCAAAAATGACAACCTTAAGAGTCAACGGGCATCTCATAACGGACTTTCTCCCCGAGCATAGGCCGCCTTGCCTGTTTGAAACGGTTAATTTGAAGTCCAAACCGCCAACTGTTCTTCTTGGGGATGTTTATGTGGCTAGGTTAACTCGGGAAAACTACGCCTTTAGGCTGGACATTGATCGCGAAATCTCGCACGAGCTGAGGATTGAGGCCGTTGAAAGACTCTTGGGGAATGACCTGCTTTCCCAGAGCTATCCTGAAACTCTACGTCTTGCCCACATTCTGTGCACTTTCACTGCAAACGAAGTTTTGGCTATGCAGCATTTCATTACATTTAGATACGGGCTTCAAATAGTCACTAGACCAGATATTCATAGGCTTTTGTTCGGCCCGTTTGGTAAAGGAGAAAGCTATTCATGAAACTGTACAAGAAAGAAGGTAACATCGTTGAGATTTTGAGTTTCCCAAAGGAGACTGTGGAGAAAGGCGATTATCTGCTTGTTGAGGACGATGATGCGGCAAAAGCATTAATTGTGCAGGTCATTGATGTGCAGTTTGCAAGTATTCCAGGCATTCTTGAAGAGTTGATCCGTGCCCTTCCCGATGGAGGTGAGCAGATTCGCGGTGAAGACGTTGATCCGCTGGAAATTGCTCCGCATATAACTTACATTCAAGACGCTAGTTTACTTATCGGTAGAATCCGAGCTACAATGGAAAATGAAAGCTTATGCCCCAGCAGTTCTTGGCTTCCTTCACGTTCGCAGTCAATTATACGGAAATTGCCAGTGCCGACACTGCTGAAACTTGTGAAGATGGAGGGGAAGTTCCCCATAGTTTTGGGTGGAACAAAAGATTCTTCGCTTCTGAGTATAGATGCTTCATCCTTGGATGGAAGGTTGAACATAATAACGGGTAAGAAGGGAACTGGCAAATCTCATTTGTCTAAACTTTTAATGTTGAATCTGGTGGGATACAAGGTTACGGTTGTCGTTTTCGATTTGAACGGTGAATATCTAAGTTTGGGCACGACGATAGATGGGAAAAGAAACACTTACCATGACAAGATCCACGTTTTAACCCCTGCTCAAAACTTCAGAATCGCCCTGAAACAGTTGAACATTAATGTAATGCTAGGGATCCTAGTTCATGCACTTCATTTACCTGGAACTTCAGCACGCGAGTTCAGGCGCATATGGCAGTCGTTGAAAGAAAGAGGCATGCTTGACTTACATGAGTTGAGTGAGGCCATACGGAATTGGAACTGCAACCAGCATGTCCGTGACGCGCTGTTCTCGCGTTATCATGCTTTGGTTAATTCTGGTTTTTTCGCTGATGATGCTGCCGGGAGCATGCTTTTAGAAGAATGCTTGTGCAAGGCTAAGGAGCACGGTGGAGCCATTGTGGTAAATTTGCAGAACACTTCCACGGTAGACCGCCAGATCGTAGTGGAGTACGTGCTCGGAAAACTTGTTGAATTATTGACCAGCTGGAAGCTTAGGGCTGTTTTCCTTTTCGCTGAGGAGGCACATATTTATTTACGCGAGACTTACTGGGATGACATTGTAACGCGGATGCGCCATTTCGGAATCTTCACCACCTTTATCACTAATCAGCCAGACACGATTCGAGACAATATTTATCGCCAAGCAGATAACATATTCCTTTTCAACTTCACAAACGAACATGACCTTGATGTTGTTTCCAGGGCTTCTCGTGTTGACGCGGAAACCGTCAGATCCATTGCGCGTGACTTGCCGCCGCACAACTGCCTTGTTCTTGGAAAAGTTGTGCAGGATTTTCCAATGGTGGTAAAAGTAAAGGCTTTGGATGTCAAAACAATGGGAGAAACAAGACTTTTCTTTAAAGAAATGAGTTGATGTGCTCTAGAGATCTTATCTGCCATGCGAAGTCTGGTTCTTCCTTATTTTTAGGTCGAACTTATCCTCTTACAAAGCTGAGTTCAAAAGTGCTAAAGGGAGGAGGAGTCAAGAGTTTTCAGTTTCTCGTAGTTCCTTTTGAAGAACTCTCGGAAAGTCTTCGTTAAATCATACTTTTCAACTTCGTCCAATGCAAACCATTGGAGTTCTTCGGTGTCGCTTAGCGCGCGCGCAGCCCTAGGCGCTCCAGACTTAAGTTTGACGAAATAGTCAACGATTACAAAGTGATATCTTATCTTGCCTTTTTCATCTAGGAGTACATTGTTGACTACATCAATAAGTTCAGGCTTGTCAACTTCAAGGCCAGTTTCTTCCTTAGTCTCCCTAATGGCAGTCTGCTCTAGATCCTCGCCCAGCTCTACTATGCCACCTGGAATGCTCCATTTTCCTTTTCCAGGATCGTTTTTTCTTTTTCCAAGTAGAATTTTTCCATTGCAGATTATTACTGTCCCTACGCCTACAATTGGCTGGTTTGGGTATAGCCGCTTCAATGCAGGAACCTTCTTTCATAAAACTACGTTATTAGTACTTAATGCTTCTACTGGTTTAAGCTTTGAAGATCTCCAAGCAAAAATTCTTTCTTTAGCGCGCGCCGTTTACTGGCTCAACGATTGTCGTTATTGAAGAGCGCCTGTATTATTTGCTCAGGAACCTCCATGAAAGGACTATACCTACTGTAGCAACTACGACTCCGAAAATTCCAACATACACAAAGTCTAATGCAAGCTGTGCATAGTCGGTGCTGAATATCAATAGTTGCCTCACTGCATCAGTTGTGTAGGTCAGTGGGTTGAACTTTGCTATTGTCTGCAGCCAATCGGGCATGAACTTGGTCGGGAAGAAAGCATTGCTGGCAAACATCAGCGGCAGATTTATCAGGTTAACGACAGCCATTGGAGTCTCAATTCTTGTTGATCTTATTGTGATCGTAATAAAGAGCGAAGACAAGCCCATGCATATTAAGAACATTATCGCAAAAACGCCCAATATGTTAACTGGGGTGAAGTTTGCCCCAAACTGGAGACCGAATGCGACAGCGATGACTATTATGATTCCTGCTTGGAACATTGACCGCAATGCTGCAGAAAGCACCTTGGAGAATACGATAACTGCTCGCGATACTGGTGTACTCAGAGCCTTGTTTAGGAAGCCCAAGCGTCTGTCCCAAACTACTGACATACCGCTGAACATTGTCGTGAAGAGGGCTGTGAAAGAAATCATGCCCACTGACATGAAGGAAAAGTAATCAGTTGTGCTGAACGCGCTTTGCATTAGGTTTGACTGCAACTTGCCAAAGAATTGGCTTAGCTGCAGAAGTTGTTGCGGAGTGAGTGGTGGATTTATTTGTGGAAACGTGATTTGGGTGCCCGAAAAAATCGCGCCAATGTTCATTGCTTTTCCCAGCATACCCATCCAAAGGATTGGCTGAATTATGGAAAGTACGAATATTATAGGAGCCTTGTACCATTTTTTGAGCTCTCTGTTTGTCAAAGCCCAGAGACCGTGCAGTTTGCTTTTTGAATTGCCGTTCGTTTCGCTCATTGTCGAGCCCTCCTCATAGCCATCCTTCGCGTCACAACATTCTCTCTTGATTCCTCCGCGTCACGCATAGACTTGCCAGTGTATTCAAGATAAACCTCGTTTAGCGTAGGCTCTGTCATCGAAAGCCTTGTCACAGTATATCCTTTTTTCCGCAAAGCTTCAATTATGAAGGGAGCGGTTATTTCGCCAACTGCAGCTTTTATGCGGTAAGCTCCGTCTTCCTTGCGGACTTCCTTAACATGCTCGACCTTCTGGATCAATTCACTCACATCCTCATTTTCTTTGATTGCCAAAGTTATCAAATCGCCGCCCAAGCTGTGTTTCAGCTCCTCAGGGCGACCTACGACCACTATTTTTCCGTGATCAATTATGGCAATGCGGTCACAAAGAGCATCAGCCTCTTCAAGATAATGGGTTGTCATGAAAAGCGTCATAGCAAATTCTTTCTTCAGCTTTTTGATGTAATCCCAAGTCGCGGCCCTAGTTTGAACGTCTAAACCTAGGGTGGGCTCGTCCAAGAAAAGCACTTTCGGCCTGTTGATTAGCCCACAAGCGAGTTCAAGTCTACGGCGCATGCCCCCAGAATAGGTTTGAACTCTTTTGTCCTTGAAATCGGTTAGCTCAACAAGCTTCAGCAGATCTAATGCGCGTTCTCTAGCGATATTTCGGGGAATGCCGTAGAGATCAGCACACAAAAGTACGTTTTCTATACCCGTTAGGTCTTCGTCAGCGGTATATTCTTGTGGCACCACGCCGATTACGTTTCTGACGTTGTTGTCCTGCTTTGCAATTTCAAAGTCCAAGATAGAGGCTTTGCCTTCTGTAGGCTTCAAGACAGTTATCAGCATGTTGATTGTCGTTGTTTTTCCTGCGCCGTTAGGACCGAGGAAACCGAAGATTTCGCCCTTTTTAACGCTGAAGCTCACGTGGTCCACGGCTGTTAAATGTTTGTTGAAAACTTTGGTTAAACCTTCTGCTTTGATTATCTCTTCACTCATTCTGCTCACCCTTCAATTTTCTGTTTATTTCTTCAAGTTCTTTTGCGGTTTCGTCTAGAATCTTCTGAGCCTCTTTTAAGGCTTGCTCCGAGAATCTTTCTTCCAAAACATTGCCTAATTCAAAAAAAGCTATCATGAGTTTTCTCATGGCTTCTCGAACTGCAACGGTTTTTTCAGGAGGTATGCGGAACCACAATCCGCCCAATAACGGAGAGGGAAAGAATCTTGCTGCCCTTCTGAATTCTCTCTTTATTTTCCTCTGCTCTTCAAGCAGTGTCTGACCCCGATCTGTAAGTTCATAACGCTTCATTCCACTTTGGTCTGTTGGCACCTCTCTCACGTAACCGTTATCTTGTAACCATGCTAAAAGAGGATAAATTGAACCTGGGCTGGGTTTCCAGCAGCCTCCAGTTCTTTTTTCAATATCATTGATTATTTCTGAACCTGACATGGGTTTCTCACATAAGGACTCGAGAACGTGATAGCGTATGAACCCTTTCGGCACTATTGCGGTGTGTCTCATCCAATGTCGGATGGGAGGAAACATTTTATCACCATTGATATCGTCGTCGATATCAACGGCGATATTTAAACTTGCCGCTCTGTAAGAACAAAAAGCAAGGTTTAATTAATCAATGACTGTGCCAGCCCGCTTACCATAGATAGCTGCTGTAACGTTTTCCGGTTTAAATCCGTTCACAACGATGACTCTAACACGTTCGCGTCTCAGAATCTTAATGGCTTCTGGATCGAGAATCTGGTGTATTCCTGCTTTATGCTTGTTGTCAGCGAGCACTTGTGCTAAATCTTCAAGGCGTAGGTGGTCAAGTTTAACAGCATCCGCATGCTTTCGAGGATCTTTATCGTAAACGCCGTTTTGATCTGTGGCTTTAACCAGTAAGTCAGCCTTTGCTTTTTCTGTAATTAATGCTGCAACCGTGTCCGTGGTCATGCCAGGTTCTAGGCCACCCATAACCACAACCTTCCCTGCCTTCAGACATTCTACTGCCTCCAAGGTCGTTAGAGGCACGGTTTTGCAGCCTATTTCTCCAAGTTTTAGTAGTAGGAGTTGGGCGAAGATCCTGGAGATAGAAATGGCAACTTCATCTTGGGCTTTTTCGTCTAGTTCTAGGCTTTTTGCTATGGCAATAAACTCTCTTGCCAATGTGCCACCGCCAACAACAACAGCAGCCTCGTGTCCGTGGGCCTTTAAATCTTTTAGTAGATCAGCGTATTTGCTGATTAAATCTGAGTCAACCGGCGAAGCAATAACAGATCCGCCTATTCTTAGTACTACTCGCATGACTCGTGCATCCTTTAATGCTTACTATACGAAACTTTCTAGTTAAAATTCTTTAGAAAAACTTGTTCAGTTCCTGTTGAGTTCTTCCTTTGCCAGCTTGCACAGTTATGGTTTCGCCAAAATTTATGATCATCCCGTCAACTGCTGCAATTGTGGAAACGCTTGTTTTTTCTTGGACTAGTTTTGCCTCTTTTGCTGGTCCTTGAAATATCATTTGCATTCCAAGATGTGTTAGAACTGCTTTTTCAGGATGCGTTTCCTCAATTATTTTTATTGCATCGTCTGTTGTCATGTGGCCTTTCCACGGTTTTCCCGTTGGTCTCATGACACATAGTATGAGGAGCCTTACGCCTTCGTAGTATTTTCCTATGCCTCTAAAGTATTCCGTGTCGCTTGTGTAAGCGAAATCGCCACAATCAGAAGTTGTGAACCTGAAGCCTACGGCATCTGGGTCTGTATGCCTAGCCTCCGTCACTGAAACGTTGATGTTGCCGACGTGAAATTTCATGTTTGGTGCAGCTTCAATTGTTTGCTGTGGCATTGCTTGGTGGTACATTGAGATTGAGGACTCGCAAGTGTCGCTCCCGCTGAGAACACTTTTGGCTGCGGCTAATACGCCCTTTTTTCGAGTCATGCCATGCGTCATGGCTTCAATCAGAACTTCCGCGTCTGTGTAATGATCAGGATGACAATGGGAAACAAAAACGGCGTTAAGCTTCTGCGGATCTAAACCTTCATTGATTGAATGCACAAGAGCCCCCGGACCAGGGTCTAGATGCAAGTTTAAGCCCTCGTCTATAATGCGAATCCCAGCTGTACGCCGTCTTTGCGTTATTGTTGTGAATCTTCCACCGCCAGTTCCAAGAAATATCAAGTCAAGCTTGTTCATGACCGAATTTTATGTCGGTCACACGATTTCTGTTTTGCGGAAAATCGTCTAGAAAAAGGAAGAAAACTCTTTTTAATAG
>CAZDZM010000056.1:0-9506 GCA_964509945.1 uncultured Candidatus Bathyarchaeia archaeon | reverse complement strand
AAGTGAGGTTTAACTTTTGCTGGAGCTCCACCAATAAGTTGAGTATGCTTGCTTGAACAGACACGTCCAGCGACGAAGTTGGCTCATCCAAAACAACAAAGTCTGGATTCAGTGCCAAGGCTCGCGCAATCCCCACTCGCTGTCTTTGTCCTCCGCTAAGCTCGTGTGGATACCTATTGGCAAATTCCTCTCCCAACTCCACCAAAGTTAGAAGCTCACGCGTTCTTTCTATTTGCTTGCTCTTGCTGAGCTTGAGATGCGCCGATAAAGGCTCACTTATTATTGACCCTATGGTCATTCGAGGGTCTAAAGACCAATAAGGATCCTGAAACACAATTTGCATCTTTCTTCTCAGATTGCGCATTTCTCTATAGTCTAGGGTGCAGATGTCTTTGTCTTCGAAGAAAATTTTGCCTGCAGTTGGTTCAATCAACCGTAGGAGAAGTCTTCCAAAAGTAGTCTTTCCGCAACCAGATTCTCCTACTAAACCAAATGTTTCTCCCTTTTTTACGTAAAGGTCTACTCCGTCAACTGCCCTAATCCAATCAATAACTCTTGAGAATATGCCTGATTTCACCGGAAAATATTTTTTTAATGTTTCGGTCCTGACTAGAATTTCTTCTTCAGCCATCAGTTTTTCCTCCAGTACTGTATAAAAAGCATGAAACGAAATGTTCGCCTTCTATTTCAGAGGAGCCGGGTTTTTCTTTTTTGCATATCTCCATGCAACTTCCACATCGCGGATGGAATCGGCAGCCTGGAGGCGGATTGATTAAAGTTGGTACTGCTCCTTTTATGACTGGTAGCTTCTTCTCTTTTTTCTTCTCTCTGCTTGGAATCGACTTCATAAGGCTTGCAGTGTAGGGATGCATCGGGTTCTTATAAACTTCTTCAACACGGCCTACTTCCACGATGTTTCCGGCGTACATAACTGCAATTGTATCGCATATCTGTGCGGCAACAGCTAAGTCGTGCGTGATATATAATGTAGTTGTTCCAATTTCTGTCCGCAATTCATCCATAAGCTTCAAAATCTGCGCTTGGATAGTGACGTCCAGCGCAGTGGTGGGTTCGTCTGCTATTAGCATATCTGGATTGCATGAAAGGGCAATGGCGATCGAAACTCGTTGTCTCATCCCTACGCTCAATTCGTGGGGATAGCTTTTCAGAATTCTCTCAGGATCTGGTAGCCTCACCAAGTTGAACGCTTCTATTGCCTTTTTTTCTGTTTCGTCCCTGCTTATTTTTTGATGAAGGGTAATTACGCGTCTTATTTGGTCTCCGCAGGTAAAAACAGGATTAAGTGAAGCGGTGGGATTTTGGAATATGGCAGAGATTTTCTTTCCTCTAATTTTCTGCATTGAGGTTTCGTCTTTTTTCACCAGGTCCTCTCCGTTGAACAAGATTGAACCACTTTCTATCTTGCCTGGGGGAATCGGTATTAGTTTGAGAATTGTTAGAGCGGCAGTTGTTTTTCCGCATCCCGATTCTCCCACCAAACCAACGACTTCCCCTCTGGATAACTTGAAGTAGTCAATGTCTACTGCTTCTACAACTCCCTCGTGCGTGTAGAAATTTACTTTGAGGTTCTTCATCTCAATCAGCGGCGTCGTGTTTTTCTGCGTGTTCTCACCTCAGTAGACGTCTGGTCCTTGGGTCCAAAATGTCTCTTAGGCCGTCGCCAAGCAAATTGAATGCCAGTACTGTGATGAAAATGGCAAGTCCAGGAAATGTTGAACACCACCAGTCTACAAAAAGATAGCCATGTCCAATGTAAGCCATCAGCCCCCACTCAGGCTGAGGCGGTTGGGCACCCAACCCGAGGAAGCTTAAAGCTGTAGCTTCCAATAGCACAGATCCGAGATCCATTGTTGCTTGCACAAGTATTGGCGCCAAGGAATTTGGCATGACATGACGGAACACCGTTTTTGTTTTGCCTATTCCAACGGCTTTTGCTGCTTCTATAAATGGCCTTTCGCGGATTGACACTGCTTGTGAATAGGCTATTCTGGTGTACCAAGGCCACCAAGATATAGCAATTGCAATCATAACATTGTCAACAGATGGCCCCAACAATAGGCAAACGACTAAGGCCAAAAGAATCGATGGGAAACTGAGGAATATATCAGTGACTCTCATGATGAACTCGCCTGTTTTGCCTCCTAGGAAACCGCCCACAGCTCCCAATGGGAAGCCTAGCAATAGCGCAATGGCAACTACGAGTACAGCGATTCTTAATGATATTCTAGATCCGATTAAGACTCGGCTGAAAACGTCTCTCCCTAGATCATCTGTTCCAAACCAGTGTTCAGAAGAAGGAGGTTTGAATTTATTTTCAGGTGATGCTGCCCCATAAGCGTCTTGAGGATAAGGCGCAACGTACGGTGCCAAGACTGCGGCAACTACGAGAATTAATGCAACTACCAAGCCAATTAGGGTCAGCGGGCTCTTTCTGATAAGTTGCAGCGAAAGTTGAAATTCTTTTGCCCACATCCCCATGTTTAGTCAACCCATTATCCAAGGACAACCCTTGGATCGAGATAAGCTTGAACTACATCAACAACGATATTAGCGATAACATAAAACAGGGTGATCAGAAGTGTTACGCCGGCAATTGCGGAATAGTCCATATTTAGAATGGCTTTAGAAGTGTACCATCCCAAACCAGGCCAGCTAAATATTGATTCAACCAGAAAAGTACCGGTCAAAGAATACCCGAAAGAAAGCACCAAAGTAGTCAAGGAAGGAACCACTGCATTCTTCAACGCATACGTGTAAAGCACAGTTCTTTCCGGAACGCCGTTGGCTCTAGCTGCCTTAATATAGTCTTCATTGAGAACTTCGAGCATGCACGTTCTAGTCATTCTAACGACTAATCCAATAGGGTAGAGCGCAAGTGTGAAGGCTGGTAAGATGGCGTGAGCTAAAGCATCTTGGAGAGCCCTGAGATTTCCTGTAATCAAGGAATCTATCAAGTAAAAGCCTGTTATGCGTGTTATCGGATAACTCACTTGAATGTATGATGATAGTCTACCAGCAGCGGGAAGTATTCCTATGTATTTGAAGAAGAGAAGTTGTAGAAGCATGCCGATAAAGAAGGTCGGCAGAGAGACTCCAGCAATTGCCATAAGTCTGCTCGAATGATCTTCGATTTTGTCTTTCTTTTTTGCAGAAATAACTCCGAGAGGAAAACCGATTACGACTCCTATAATCATGGCTAGTGTTATCAGCTCCAACGATGCAGGTATGAAAACTGCGAGGTCAGAGCTAACAGGATTGTGTGAACTAAATGAAACGCCAAGATCTCCGCGGAAGATGCCTGACATGTATCTCAGATACTGCTCATACAAGGGTTTGTCTAAACCTAATTCAACACGAGCTCTTGCGATTTGCTCAGCCGTGGCCTTAGGGCCGACCCAAACAATAAGCGGATTGGCAGGAATTATGCGAACAACTACAAAGGTTATGGTTGAAACAACAAAAAATAGGGGTATTATGAGCAGTAGGCGCTTTATTATGTACTGCCTTACTCCCAATGTTTTTCACTTTTATTTCGACTGATTCTATGTCTTCTCAACGTACATATCATATAGCATGTAAGCATTCGGATAGGCTGGATTGTCCACGTATCCCTTGAGTTCCGCTCTTCTGGCCCGAACATAGGTCCAATCGTAGATAAACACAGCTGCAGCGTCATCTATTAGAATTCTTTGCGCCTGCTCGTATAATTGCTGAGCTTTAGTTTTATCTAATCCAGTGACTCTGTACGCTTCGTCAATAAGTGCATCGTATTGTGAATTGTTATAGTATGCGCATTCGAACACTATTTCTTGACCTTCTGGCACTGAGTGGAACATTGATCTTAGCCAACTGTAAGGATCTGGATAATCTGGCCACCAATAGAACAGGAAAATGTCTTGGCGTTCCTCTGGTGGACCTGCAGCCTTAGCCATTTGAGCCGTCCATGCTAAAGCTTGAATATCCAATGTCACACCGATTTTGGCTAATTCCGCCTTAAGTATTTCTGCAAACCGTCTCTCGTCTTCATCGCCTGCATTGTATGTCAGAACCAGCGATCTTAACCCCTCTCCATTGGGATGACCAGCATCGGCTAGAAGTTGACTCGCCTTCGTCAGGTCGTACTTATATTGAGGAAGATTATCTGAGTGTCCAAGCAATCCAGATGGTACGACTCCGTAGGACTGAGTTGCATAGCCATGTCTTATCTCACTAACGCATATGTCATATGGCACCGCGTAGGAAAGGGCTTGCCTGACCAGTTTATTGCTGAGTGGAGAAGGCGGTTGAGTATTTAATAGACCGAACATGTTCTGCCAAGATGGATTTACCTCTACAACGATTTGCGGATTATTTTTCAGATCTGCTATCATTTCAAAAGGCAAGTGATCGATTATTAGGATTTCTCCTTTGTCTAACTTCATTTTGGCGGTCGCAGCTTCTGGAATACAGTACATCAATACTGTGTCAAATTCTTTGCCTGTCCATCCACGCCAGTAAGCATCGAATTTCTTAAGTTCAACCAGCTCTTGCGATTTATCGTATTTTGATACATAATAGGGTCCAGTTCCGAGATCATGGCCTTGGTAGAACCAGTCGGTTCCATATTGTTCTGTGTGTGTTGGGCAGAAAAAATGTGAACAATAGCCCGCGCAAGCAATGAGATCTAATGGTGCTGGCATATTCAAGTTGAAGCGAACTGTATAATCATCTATGACTTCTATGTTATCTACACATGACCAAATGTATGAAGCGCCTTTGCCCATGTTGATTGTCCGGTCTACAGAATATTTCACAGCTGTAGCGTTAAACTTGTCGCCGCAATGGAATGTCACGTTGTTTCTCAAATAGAATGTCCAATGCAGAGCATCTTCAGAGACATCCCAGCTTGACGCCAGAAACGGTTTCACAGTCTTTGAAACTGAATCCCAACGTGTTAGTCCTTCATAAACGCTGTTTAGAACGCTTATCTCGTTTGAAAATGTCTCGCTTGGGTCCCAGTACACCCAAACATCGCTTCCTACAAAGGCGAATGTACCTACTTTTGGTGCGGGTGGCGCTGGCGGATTAAGTGCAAACCAGCCTATGACACCTGCCGCAATGATTACCACAGCAATTATCGCTGCTTGAACTTTAGTTATAGCCTTAGAAGCTTTCAAAATCTCTCCTCCTTTGAAGCACAATTATATGCTATAGTCAGCAATTTAAAATTTATGTAAAACTGGCATCTGAGCCCGGTTACTTTAGAAAAACTGAGTAACCTTGATTTAAATTTAAAAAGTTATAGGAAAAATCAGATATCGCGCGCGCGTTTATTTCGTTATTTGCCTTGCAAGTAATACTTGAAGGTCTCCCCAAGTGTTGGTTATGCTTTTTCACTGTGGGCGCGCATGTGACAATCAGCTTATTGGGACTAATCTTTGTGGCGGTACGTCTATAGATGACGAATAATAAGACTTGGAAAAAGTTTGAAGGTAACAGAAGGCGTCAAAATCCAGCGGGGTTCAATGTCAATAAAAAACGCTGAGCTTTTCGAAGCCAAGTCGCAATTGTTGATTTTGCGATCGCATGAAAAAGGCGAAGATTTAACTAAGCTTCCCAGTCTAGGAGTCTTTTTTCTCCTTCAATCTTCTTTATGTCTGTCAAGTCCTGTGTTACTTCCATTGTTCCAAGATATTTTCCATCCTTGTCTCTCACTGCAAAATATCTAATATGGATCAGACGGCCGTTCAAGTTAATCCAGAACTCGGCGACATTTTTCTCGCCAGCCTTGAAAGATTCGACAATCTTGTTTACTATGTGAACGCTTTTTTGTGGATGGCAAAGTTGCACTTTTCTTCCAATCACTGCTTTTGTTCGAACAAATATCCTTTTCTCGGCTTTGTTAAAATATTTCACAGCGTCGTTTTGGTCGACAAATGAAATATCTATGGGAAGCGAGTCCAAGATTGCTTCAACTTCCTCTTTCGAGAGGCTTCCATTCTCGAATTGCAATGCACCTTCAGGTGCAGCTGCTGCATGAGGTTTCTGTTCTTCAGCTTTTGCAGTTGGTTTTGGTGCGACTAGGTGTTGAGGCGTGAAACGGCAATATCCAATTTCTTCAAATTCTTTTCTGACTTCTTTCCATTCCTCGCTCGTAACCACCTGTAGCGCTGCGGGGAAAAGCATGTTATTCTCTTTGAATATGTGGCTTGGAAGAAGGTTACATAGAGACTTGGCAATTTCGGTCAGATTTTTCTTGAAGTCTTGAAAGCTCATGTTGTTCCATTTTTCGGTTAGATTGTAAAGCTGTTTCTTTTTCTCCCTCAGCTGATTATGTTCCATCCACATTATCGCAGGAGGCTCTATAATTCCATGCTTCTCTAGTACTGGAAAAAGCACGTTTTCTTCTCTTAGATAGTGGTTTTCTGCGTCTAGAAAATCGCCAACTATTTGTTGCAGTTCCTTTAGTTCATCACCAACATAAACTACATCGCATACCTTTTCAAACAAGCCAATAATGATTCCCAGTTTTTCCGAGAGTTGTTGGAGGATTTTGTGTTCTTCCATGAGAATGTTGATTGGGTGTTCAGGAGGAATCTGCAACCTCTGTTTTTCCAGTTGTTCACTGAAAACGGCAAGATGAACGTCACACAGCCTTTGCAGTTCCTCTCTTGGCATTCCTTCCTTGACAAGTTCTTGTTCAAGCTTAGCAATATCTTCAGAACTTATTCCTTCTAAAACTCGCTTGAAGTTTTCTTTGACTTTCTGTGGCGGCACTCCAGCATGTAACTGTGAGATGATCTCTTTCAGGATTCTTCTCTTCTCGGCCATTTCGCCCATCACGGTTCCTCCTTAATTTTCTTAGCAAGATATTTGCCCAATTCGACTACTCGCATGATATCGTTTTCAGTTGGCGGACCATTTACTTCAATGGCACCTAAAACTTCTATTTTTGACGGGTCTAACATCTCTTGGGCATGCTTTACGGCGCCTGCGCCCCATCCATAGGAGCTTAGAACAGCACCGAATTTTATGGGCGGCTTTAGTGCTTTTACGAGATAGGTTGCGTAAACAGCTAAAGGATGCATGCCGGTGAGCACCGTGGGAGCGCCCAGTACGATGGCTCTTGAATCTACTAGGTCCTTTGCCACATCGCCTATGTCAGTCACAGCTAGGTTGTACAAAGCGATTTCAATGCCTTCAGAGGATAACGTTTCGGTCATTGCTTGAATCATTTTTTCCGTGCTGTTCCACATAGTTACGTAAACTATAATGGCCTTTTGTTCAGTTTCTCCGCTGGCCCATTTTTTATAAGCGTTTAGGATACGCTCTGTATTTTTATGTATAGGCCCGTGGCTTGGAGCTATCATTTCAACTTTCAAATCTTTTATTTTTTCTAGAGCTTTCTGGGCCATAATTCTAAAGGGCATCATTATCTCGCCGAAATATCTCTGAGCATGTACCAGTAAGTCTTCTACTTCACTATCGTAAAGTCCCTTCGCTATGTGCAAACCAAAGAAGTCGCATGGAAACAAAATCTTGTCTTCTTGAAGAAAAGTGAACATTGTCTCAGGCCAGTGAAGCATTGGGGCTTCAATGAAGCGTAAAGTTTTGCCGCCGAGACTAATGGTTTCTTGATCGTTTACTGCCATTATTCTTTCTTGTGGTACTTTGTAAAATGTTTGAGCCATTTTGGCGCCTTTGGTGGACGTTACGAGTTTGGCTTTGCTGTTTATTGACATTATGTACGGAATAGCACCAGCATGGTCTGGTTCGGCGTGGTTCATCACGACATAATCAATTTCTCCAAGGTTTGCAATCTTTCGTATTTTCTCCTCCCATTCTATTTCAAAGCCAGGGTTTACGGTGTCAATTAGTGCCTTTTTGTTTCCGCCAAGTATTAGGTATGAATTGTAGGTTGTTCCTTTTGGAAGCGGAATTAAAGCGTCGAAAAGTCTGCGGTTCCAGTCCCTAACGCCGACCCAGTGGATACCTTGTGAGATTTGAGCTGTGTTTCTCCAAGACAATGTGCTCCCTCGGTTTTGTATTACAATTGTAATAAAATATATTTATGTCTTTCTACACTAAATAACTGAGGCAAACATAAATGCTGGTTCCCTGCGAGATCGTTGTCAAATGTATTCTACCTCCAGTTCGGGCTCTGCTAGCAAAAGAACTAATGGATAAGCATAACTTGAAACAAGTGGAAGCGGCAAACCTTCTCGGATTAAGCCAGCCAGCCATAAGTTTATACCATAAGAAAATGCGTGGGAAAGCAATAGACCTAGAAAATGACCCTGATTTTACGAAACTAATAGAAAACCTAGCGGCTTCGCTGGCTAAGGGCTGTTTGTCCCATAAAGAGTTTATTCCCATGTTTTGCGAAATCTGCAAAGCTATACGGGCTAAGGGGTTGCTATGCAAGTTACATAAAACTTTTGATCCATCAATTAATGTTGAAAAGTGTGGGCTATGTTTAGCCATTAGTTCATTAGGGTGTTTTTAAGTGCACGCTAAACGAAAGCGAAACCTTTGGCGATGAACCTGAACGATGAACAACTAAAGGCGTGGGCGAAAGTGGAACATTAGCGCGCGCTATGAATCACCTATACCGCGATTTTACGCGGTAATAGTTACTTCGGAAAAGAAAATGAAAATACTTAAACTGAAGTCCTACGATCATGAGGGGGCTTTCGTGAGCAATATTATTTTCATATTTTAAGGTGGCAACGCTTTATAATGCCAAAGCCTAATTCAAATAATGGAGAGCGATGTAAATGGGATATTTGGCTGTTTGGAAAGTTCTCGAAGAGATGATAGCAGATTTTCGACAAAAAGGCTTAGTCATTCCTGCGGAAGTTATGAACGACTTGAAGTCTGCAAGGACGATGATTAAAATCTTGAAAGCCGACATGAGTCGCGGGGAGACACTTCAGAGGATTGAAGAATACTTGAGCAACGTAGAGTCATACGTTGTTTCTGAAGGCCAGAAGAAATTTGGCGTGGAATATTTGGATGAATGGCTTGAACGTTTGAACATGGCCAGCAGCCAAATCATTGATGAAGAGGAAGAAGAGACATCAAGATTTATTTCGGGCGCACCGCGCGAACAAAAGTGGATACGCGTTAAAACTTCAGCTGAGTTGCCAATTGAAAGGTTGAGGGCGTTGGCTCAAGAATCAAATCTTTTGTGCAACGTCGAGAATAACGGATTTTTGCTTGTTTACGGAAAAGACGAAGACATAAAATCTTTTGTTAGGAAAATAACCGTGAAGCATAGTTAACAATCGGAAGATTACGTTAGGCGCGCGCTTATATTCTGCAAAAGTTTAATCATTAGACGTCATTTTTGGCAATCTGCGCGCGCGATGGAAGAAAAAATTGAAAAAAAGGGTTTGTTTTACGCTCAAACTGCTCCAATAATCACCGGATAAAGAAAGATGCGCGCGCTACGTCGCCACCATGAGTTCAATAAACTTTTATACAAATATACAGTTTGTCTAATA
>CAZDZM010000055.1:6951-9507 GCA_964509945.1 uncultured Candidatus Bathyarchaeia archaeon | reverse complement strand
GTCCCAGCACGCAAACGGAGAGCGGCAGAAGAATCTTGAAGGAAGACCCTGATAATCCAGGCAGTTTGGGAATAGCCATAAGCGAAGCCGTTGAGGATGCTCTCGTTCATGAAAAAGAAGCCAACTACGGCATAGGTAGCGTTTTCAATCATGTTCTCTTGCATCAAACCGTAATTGGATTGGAGACTAGAGAACAGCTAAAAATCGTAGGAGACTACCCAGACGTGATATATGGGTGCATAGGCGGAGGCAGCAGCTTTTCTGGGCTCTTCTGGCCCTTCTATTACGACAGAGTGACTAGAAAGGCACCGAAAGACGTTCGTTTTGTAGCAACCGAAGCGACAGCTTGCCCGAAGGTTACAAAGGGCGAATACACTTATGACCACGGTGACACGGCAAGGATAACTCCTCTAGTTCCGATGCACACTATAGGGCATGATTTCATACCAGCGCCCATTCATGCTGGAGGTCTGCGCTACCATGGAATAGCTCCTACCATAAGCAACCTCGCTTCAGAGAAGCAATTAGAAACGAAAGCATATAACCAAGTAGAAGTCTTCGATGCTGCTAAGCTCTTCATTCAAACTGAGGGTATAATACCTGCTCCAGAACCAGCCCATGCCATCAAAGGAGTCGTTGATGAAGCCTTAAGATGCAAAGAAACAGGAGAAGAAAAGGTTATTCTCTTTCTGCTGTGCGGCCACGGCTATTTCGACATGCAAGCCTACGATGATTACTTGCGCGGTAAGTTACCCCCATATGAATATCCGACAGAAAAAGTTGAAGAATCGATGAGAAAACTTAGAAAACTTTATCCTTGGCTAGATGAGGTCAAAAAGAAGTTTATTTAAAAAATTTTCCCATGTGAAAAAGCACCTGAGACGCAGAGGGATGACGCGGCAACGCGTAACCTCTCATTTTTTGTGTCACAAAAGACCTTGGTACATACATCCTTAATTGTTACTTGTTCTCACTTATTGTCTGCTCTTATGTATAATTAGAAAAGGGATACGCGTTGTGTGCAAAATCTGAAAATGAAGTTTCTGCAAAAACTCTTGGGTTAATTGTCAATCCTGTTGCTGGAATGGGAGGCGCTGTTGGACTTAAAGGCACTGATGGCAGGGCGGTTTTAAAAAAAGCTATATCTCTCGGCGCAAAACCCATAGCGCCTATGAGGGCCATATCGTTTCTCTCCGAATTAAAGTTCATTGACAGAAAGATGCGGCTTGTTGTAGGCGCTGGAAATATGGGCGAAGAAGAAGCCATAAGCTGCGGCTTTGCCTGCACAGTTTTTGGAAAAAGAAAGAGAGAAACTACTGCTGAAGATACGAGGGAAATTGCAAGAAAAATCGTAGACGCAAACGCTGATCTTCTCGTATTCTGTGGTGGAGACGGAACGGCTCGAAATATACTGGAAGCAATCAACACTGATATTCCTGTATTGGGCGTTCCAACAGGGGTAAAGATGCACAGCTCTGTTTTTGCTGTTGACCTCAAGGCTGCAGCGAAGATAGTTATAGGTTTTCTGTGGGAAGAACTGCCCCTACGAGAAGCGGAGGTAATGGATGTTGATGAAAACGCGTTTAGGGAGGGTCGTGTGTCGGCAAGGCTTTACGGGTACTTACTAACTCCTTACGAGCCGTCTTTGGTTCAAGGAGCGAAGCTGGCGAGTCCAATAACAGAGAATGAACTGCGTAACCAAGCAGCTATAGCAATATACATCATTGAAACCATGAAACCTGACGTGATCTACATTGTTGGCCCTGGAACGACAACGCGCACAATCGGCGACCTCTTAGACGCTGAGAAAACTCTCTTAGGAGTGGACATCTTCTACAACAAGAAAATAGTGGCAAGCGACGTAAACGAGAAGCAAATCCTAGCGGCAATACGCGGAAAGACCGCACAAATCATTGTTACGCCTATAGGCGGTCAAGGCTTCATATTTGGAAGGGGAAACCAGCAGATAAGCTCAGAAGTGATTCGCCGGGCAGGTCTGGATAACATAGTTGTAATTGCTACAGAAGGCAAATTGAGAAGCTTGAAAAGTCTAAGGGTTGACACCGGTGATCCAAGCCTCGACAACACCCTTCGAGGACGCTTTCTCAAAGTTATAACTGACTACGGAACCGAGCATGTAGTGCGCGTTGAGTAGCAGTGAAACAAGGTCTGCAGTTTATTGATAACAGTCTAATGCGATACGTTTCTGTCATCATTAAAGCTTAATAAGATCGCTGTCAACAGAGTACATTCTTTCATATTCTCAGAATTTCAGCAAACCAATTTTCGTTGCATTTATTGAGAAAACGTGCTCTGCGAGGCGTATCAAAGTATTGGGCTGAAATTACAATGAAGAGTGCAATTTGGCTATCAAAAGATGGCTTGGGAAGCTATCTAGAGAATATGAGTTTCTCGCAAAAGAAAAGAAGTAGAAAAAGAACTGGGAGCTCAATAAAAAGAATCAAAACATGGCGCGCGCTAGTTTATTATATTACAGTATAATACATGCTAGCGAGGCTGAAAAGGTTGATCCCTATAAATGCCCCTCAGATTGGA
>CAZDZM010000055.1:5668-6851 GCA_964509945.1 uncultured Candidatus Bathyarchaeia archaeon | reverse complement strand
ATACATGCTAGCGAGGCTGAAAAGGTTGATCCCTATAAATGCCCCTCAGATTGGAGAAGAAGAAATCGAAGCTGTTGTCAAAGTTCTGAAAAGTGGCATACTGACACATAGTCTTGGCGCTGGGCCGGTGGTTACAAAATTCGAGAAGGAATTCGCAAACTTTGCAAATACGAAACACGCCATAGCCGTAAATACAGGCACGGCTGCTCTTCATGTGGCAGTTTTGGCCGCAAACGTAAAACCTGGCGAGGAAGTAATTTTGCCAAGCTTTACCTTTGTGGCAACGGCTGAGGCTGTTGTCATAGCTGGGGCTAAACCAGTTTTTGTAGATATAGACCCCAAAACCTACAATATTCTGCCCAAAAAAATTGAAGAAGCCATAACAAGAAAGACTAAAGCTGTAATACCTGTGGACCTTTATGGTCTACCAGCAGATCTGCAGCCTATCAAGGAAATCGCCGAAAAACATGGCTTGATAGTTATTGAGGATGCGGCCCAAGCTCATGGTGCAACCTACAAGGAGAAACCTGCAGGTTTCTTTGCTGATGTTGCGTGCTGGAGTCTTTACGCAAGCAAAAACATGACTACAGGCGAAGGCGGGGTTATAACAACAAGCAACGATGAAATGGCGGACGAAATGCGGCTAATCAGAAGCCATGGAGAAAAAGCGAAGTATGCGTCTTTCATGCTTGGTCACAACTATCGCATGACTGAAATACAGGCTGCAATTGGTTGCGTGCAACTCAAAAAATTACCTGCTTTTTTGTCTAAACGGCGCAGCAACGCGAGAAGGTTAACTGAAATACTTAAAAAAACTGAAAAGTTGCAGTTGCCACAGGAACCAAAAAATTTCGGGCACAGCTGGTACCTTTACACAGTTAGGCTCAAAGATGCAACGGAAAGAGAAAGAGACAGAATTGTTGAAGAGTTAAAAAAGGAAGGCATAGGTGCTGAAGTTTATTACGTAAACCCTGTGCATCTCATGCCTTACTACCGCAATGTTTTTGGAAAGTTCGGGCTTCCAGAAACAGAGGAGGCGGCCAAACAGATTATGTCTTTGCCAGTTCATCCGAGCGTAAAGGAAGAACAAATAGATTACATAGGTCAAACACTTTTACATCTCCTAGCGTAGGCTTTTGGCATTAAGGTTTATATGGAATGCTTAGGTAGTATTCCACCTCCT
>CAZDZM010000055.1:0-5568 GCA_964509945.1 uncultured Candidatus Bathyarchaeia archaeon | reverse complement strand
GTTTCGCATGAATATGTTATGCACAAGGCCTCAGTGGCATTGGCAAGCGGTGCGGACTTTTGTTTGATGGGACCAAAAACAACAATGCTGAAAGCAACAGTCCCGGTTGTTTCTGTAGGCGCTGTCAGAACAGGCTCAGGTAAAAGCCAAACCTCACGTCAGGTTGCCAAAATATTGAAGAACAAAGGCTTAAGAGTTGCGGTCATTAGGCATCCAATGCCCTATGGAGACTTAAGTAAACAAGTTTGGCAACGTTTCGCTTCGTACGAAGATTTGGACAAATACGAGTGTACAATCGAGGAAAGAGAAGAATATGAGCCACACATTGACAATGGAATAATTGTTTATGCAGGAGTAGACTACGAAAAAATTCTTAGAGAAGCAGAAAAGGAAGCAAACGTAATCGTCTGGGATGGGGGCAACAATGACCTGCCCTTTTACAGACCCGACTTGCACATTGTTGTAGCCGACCCCCACAGAGCGGGGCACGAAATCACTTATCACCCTGGCGAAGCCAATCTGCGGATGGCAAATGTTGTAGTTATTAACAAGATTGATACTGCAGACCCAAACAATGTGAAGCTAGTTAAACAAAACATAAAGACGGTTAATCCAAACGCTACAATCTTGGAAGCATATTCGCCTATAACGGCTGACAAGCCTGAATTAATTAAAGGAAAGCGAGTATTGGTGATTGAAGATGGGCCAACATTGACGCATGGCAACATGCCCTACGGCGCAGCAACAATAGCTGCGAAAAACTTTGGAGCCATGGAAGTTGTTAATCCAAAGTCCTACGCCGTTGGTTCAATAAAGGAAACTTATGAAAAGTACACGCATTTAGGCCCGATTCTTCCAGCTGTAGGCTATGGAGAAAAGCAGGTAGCAGAACTTAAAGAAACCATCGACCGTACCCCCTGCGACGTCGTGATCATCGGCACTCCCATCGACTTAAGAAGAGTAGTAGCCATAAGTAGGCCAACTGTAAGAGTCAAGTATGAACTCCAGGTGTTAGGACCAATTTCGCTTGAAGAGATATTAGTAGAGTTCCTCAAAAGGAGCAAAAAACAATGAGCAACGAAGAGGCGATTTCCCGCGTTAAAATAAAATTCATAATCGAAGGATTAGGAGAAGCCGAAGGGGAACTCGTACGTTTTTTGGCGCCAAGAACCGTAGATATGATTACCCGAAAGCTTCCAGTAGAGGGTAGAGCAGCATTGTGGAAGGAGGAAGTTTACTTTGAAATACCAGTTAAGATGGGGGAAGAAAAAGCCAAAAGTACAGTTGAAAACGGAACAGTTGCTTTTTGGCCTATGGGCAGCGCCATATGCATATTCTTCGGAGAATCTCAGCCCTATAGTCCCGTGAACGTTTTGGGCAAAGTTACAAAAAATCTGGAACTGTTTAGGCAAGTGAAGAGTGGAACAAGAATCAAGGTTGAGCATTTAGTAGACTAGGTTGTCGTTCCACATTTTTAGAAGTTTCTCACATTCTTCCCTTACTTCTTTTTCCTTGCTACTATTTTTTAATATTTCAAGAAATTTTTTGCGCTCTTCAACTGAACGCTTCTCTGCTACACCGCCATAGTAAAGCTTGCCTTCCAGATACTCTTTCATGTGGTTGGCTTTTTGGACGAAAACACTGGCAGCGTCTACAGGGTTTTCAACAGCATACTTGTTCGCCCAGATTGCCGCTTCTGCCTCCCGAAGCTGGGTTAGTCCGTCTATCTCTATTATACTTCGGATATATGTCCTTAACAACTCGTAGTATCCAGCGATTTTGACAAGCTCAAGGGCTTGTTTAACTTTCTGCTTGAAGCTTGAACTTCCCTTTACTCTTAAGCGGTGTTTATGGCCCTTATCTACAAGTTTCTTTGCTCTTTTTACTTCTTCAATAGTATAGACCCTTTCTGGAAATTTCAAACTATCCTCAACTCCCGGCTATGAAGAAATGAAAAGAAGCCGTAAAGACAAGCTATTAGAATTAGCTTGCTGCCTTGTATATTTTGATGCTGTGACTTCCAGAAACCAGCTGAATCGCTCCGATCTCTTCAAGTTGCTCCAAAAAATTCTTCGCTGTGCTTATCCGTATGTTGAACCTCGAGGCAACAGCGTACGGCGTCAAAACATTCATTTTTTTTATTTCATTAACGATTTTTTCACTTTTTGGATCTGGGCAAATTATGCTAGCGGGCTTCTTTTCTTTTGCCAGCCCTCCCTTTTCTTTCTTTCTTTTCTCTTCTTCCTCGTCCTTTTTAGTTTGCATGCGGTCCATTTGCTTTAAGCTAAGCTTCTTTTTTCCACCCATTCTTCTCAGCGTCCATGAAGTTGAAAGTAAACTCGAGTTCTTTAGGTTTTCTTCGTTTAAGTAGGCTGGGTTATTTCAACTTTATGCTTGCTCTGCCACTCTTTGATTGGCACTCCGAGTTTTCTTTCGACCTCTGGGCGGTGAATAGAATTCATTGTGCAGAATGGGATTATGCGTCCGTCTGGTATGGCATAGTGAATTACGCAACGTTGCACTCTTTCCAAATCGAAGTTATAGGGATCCATAAAATGCATAGCGGAGAGCAGTATAGATCTTCTCTGCAGGTCGCCTAGAGCTTCGTAGCTTCCCTCTTTCAGAACTCTCAGAACATACTTTCTTAGGAAACTAAATTTCACGTGTTTTAAGGCTCCGATTAAGCGCAGTTTGGCTTTGTTTTTGTTTCCCTTTGAAGCATCATAATAGACTTTCTTCATGGTTTCGACGAATTTGTCTACGTTTCCATAACGCGTAATGGGTATAATCTCGCCGTTTTCAACGAAAAGATAAGTTGCCATGCCACAGTGGGGATGTGCCGTAAACTCCACATGACGCTTATCCTTTAATGCACCAACGGCCTTTGAAATTGGCACAACGGTGGGCACCGGATAGAAATCTGAGACTTTTATTTTTCCAACCGTTTGCTCCTCGACCAATTGCATAAAGTCTGGAATTGTGATGCGTATTTTGTCTCGTTCTTCTTGCGGAAGTCTTCCGCATAGGGATACGGGTTGAACGTTTATGCATCTTATCACGTCGAAGTTTTGGACAGCGAAGCGTATAATATCGCCGAGTTGGCTGTCGTTGACACCTTTAATCAATGTGACAACTAATACTATGCTGTGAACTCCAGCCTTGCGGCAGTTTTCGATAGCCTTCATTTTAGTATCGAGGAGATCAATGCCGCGGATGAACTTGTAAACGTCAGGGGTCAAACCGTCAAACTGCAAGTATATAGTGCTCGTTCCCGCCGCTTTCAGTTCTCTACAATAATCCAAGCTTTGAGCGAGTCGCACTCCATTCGTATTCACTTCCATGTGGCGGAAGCCAAGCTCTTTCGCGGTTCGAATAAGTTCGAAGAGGTCATTACGAATTGTCGGTTCGCCGCCCGAGAACTGGAGTGCCGTAGCGGGTACGGGGTCATTTTTGCGGAGATTTTCCAGCATGACCTTAACTTCTTCTTTAGTTGGCTCATACACGTATCCTGCTGCGGCAGCATTTGCAAAACATACAGGGCATTTAAGATTGCAACGGTTTGTGACGTCAATTATTGCTAGAGCCGTGTGGGACTTGTGTTGAGGGCATATGCCGCAATCGTAGGGGCAACCATTAACTGTCTTTGTCCTTGGGTTGTTTAATCCTTCTCCGTCGTATCTAAGCTTCTCAGCCCGCAAGTACTGTTCGTAATCTGACCAGTAAACGTCTTGGAAAAAGCCGTGAGCAAGACACTCTTTTTTGATATAGACTTTGCCTCCATCTTCAAAAATCGTTGCGTCTACGACTTTCAGGCACTCTGGGCATATGCTCTTTGTATCTTTTACTAAATTCATGTTTTTACCTGCTGATTTACAGTTATTCTTTGAAATTTCGAAGAATAATATAATAAGGTTTTCAAACCTTTCATAAGGTGATTGGTGGGATTTAAGCTGTCAATAAGTGAAGGCACTAGGCAAGTTTTACGGGAAGTCGGGTTAGGCACATATGAAATTGATGCTTACATCGCGCTGCTTGAAGGCGGGCAGATGACAGCGATCGAAATAAGTAAAAAAGCATTCGTGCCTTACTCTAAAATTTACGAGGTTTTAAAGTCGTTGAAAGAGAAGGGGTGGATTAAGAGTGTTGAAAGTCGCCCAAGCAAGCACTACCCGGTACCTCCTTTTGAAGCGGTGGCAGCCGCAAAACTTAGGTTTGAAGATAAGTACAAAGGTTGGGAACAAACCATAGTCAGCGAATTGCAACCCTTATATGAGAAGCGTGAGCTTGTTGAACACCCGGATATACTGATACTGCATGGTCAACAAGGGGTTATTGCCAAGCTTGAAGAAACCCTAAAAAAAGCAACGAAAGAAATAATGGTTGCGGCCCCAAAATTTGCCAAAACTGTCATAACCTCAGCAACGTTTTCCTTGGAGACTTTACAGAAAACCCGAGCAAGTGTGAAGCTTATGGTTGCCGGAAAAACCGGGGACTGGATTTTTCTGAAGGAATTAGCCAGCGTAGGCGAGATACGGATCAGAGATCAAATGTTTGGTGGTGGTATAATAATAGATGGGAAAGAAGCCTTGCTCTTTTTGGGAGAGGAAAAACCCAGTTTAGTAATCTGGAGCAACCATGTCGGTCTGGTTCGGTTTGCCCGAGAATATTTCCAGTTCCTTTGGGATTCCTCAGAAAAGATCTAGAAGAACAAGGTGTTCTCAGAATTGTGATAAAAAGAGGGAAATTAGTTATCTTCCTATGACTTTCTTAGCAGCTATTTCAATGTCTTCAGCTTTAATTGTTTTTCTCCCTGCATGCATCGCAAAATCCAAAGCTTCTTTGGCGATTTTCACGCCTATTTCCTCTAATGCCTTAGCTAATTCTTTTGCTGCGGCTTCGCTTACTCTGTCAGCTCCAGCCTTTTTGCATAATCTGTGCATGGGAGCTACAGCTAATTCTAAATCGACCATGAAGACCCTCCGTAGCCTCTTTTTCTTTTTAAAGCAATATTTAACGTTTTTTGTTCTTTACTTCTCTAAATTGCTGTTAGTATATCGTGTTCTTTAAATAAATAAGAAAATATAGCAGATTCAGTTTAGTAATTGCTGGGAATCGGGGTGGATTAAGAATGAAGTTTGTTGATGCCCATGTGCATTTTTCAGATTCACAATATTCTGATTGTACGCATGAACTTGTAATTGAAGCTAAGGCTTCAAATGTTGCTGCTCTGGTTTCAAATTCCATGGATTTTGAGACAAGTCTTGGAAGCTTGAAACTAGCCGAGAAATATCCAGGCTTTGTTTATGCCGCTTTGGGCATTCATCCTTGGAGCGTTAGCGTTTTAAAAAAGGACGAGCTTCAACAAACGTTGGATTTAATTTCTGCGAATAGGCAAAACAAAGCGCTTATTGCGGTGGGGGAAATCGGGTTAGATCGCAAGTATGTGAAGATGACGGATGAGCAGGTTATGGTTTTTAATGAAATGCTTCGGTTAGCCGAAAAACTTGAATTACCCGTCATAGTTCACTCCTACTGCACCACAGAGCATGTTGTTGAAATGTTGCCTTC
>CAZDZM010000054.1:0-9897 GCA_964509945.1 uncultured Candidatus Bathyarchaeia archaeon | reverse complement strand
TTCGCGAGGGTCGCCCCGACAATAACCGCGAAACCCATCATTAGACAATTTATAGTGCGCATCAGACGAATAAAACCACCGATTTTGTTCATGCCAATTCGAACCTTACATGGTAACGGTTAAAGTTTTAAATGAAGTAGGTTATAAAATTCACGATAGAATTGGAAAGTTTAATACGTTTGGCAAAAAATAACTTTTCTCGGTGACGATCCCTGGACTATGATTATTCCCCAGAAAACTTGAGAGTTATAATTCCAGTTGGAGGAAGAGCGACACGCCTCTTACCTCTCACCGCGGAAACAAGTAAGGCCTGCCTTCGATTATTGAATAGGCCCTTAATAGAGTTCTCGATGCTATCCCTTGCGCGTCAGGGTGTTAGGAACTTTATTTTTGGGATTAAGGGCTACACGAATTATAGAGATCTACATGACTATTTTGAGTCAGGGTACGGTTTTTCCTCAAGATACAATATATTTCCGCGTATTCACATTAAATACCAGCCAAACGTTGATGACTTGGGAAGCGCGGATTCCGCAAGGATAAACATGGAATACTATAACATCAAAGATCCGATTTTTGCAGTGCAAGGAGACAACATCTTCGACGTAAACCTAAAGGAGCTTGTGGAATTTCACCAAAAGAAAGGCGCTGTAATGACCATAGCCTTGAGGGAAGTTGAAAATGTTGAAGGTTTAGGGATAGCTGACATAGATAAGAACATGAGAATCTCCAGATTTGTTGAAAAACCATCACCAAAGGAAGCTCCATCGAACTTGGCCAACACAGGCTTATACATGGTTTCGCCAGAAATAAGGAAAATCTACAAAGAAAAAGGAGTTAAGCAAATAATCAAGGAGAGACATCGCTTAGATTTTGGTTACGATTTCATTCCGTACGTGATAAATACTGGGAGACCTGTTTACGGCTATACTTTGAAGGGGAGCTGGTACGATGTGGGCACTCCAAAATACTATTTAGAAGCTATGCAGGACATGCTGAACGGACGCTTCACTTTGTTAGCAGATTTTGGCGAAAAAATAGATAAAGACAAAAGAATTTGGATTCAAGGAGAAAGTTCTGAATCAATGAAACAGAGACGCGAGATCATGAAGAAAATCAGACAAAGAAAAATACGAGTTGAAGGTGCAGTTCTAATTGGAAGGCACTGTCAAATAGGCGACGGCGCAAGAATAGCGAAGTCGTGCATTGACAATTATACACAAATCGGCAAAGACACCGTAATAGAAAATTCCGCAATCATGGACAGAGCTATAATCGGAGACAAAGCGGAAATAAAGGAAAGCATAATAGGTAGGCACGTAACGATCCTTTCAAACCGGAGAAAACAGACAAGAATAGACGCATTTTCAGTCATTGCTGACAACGTTACAATAGCTGAAGGCAGTAAACTGACGGCAACAAAAATCTATCCACATCAATACATTAGAGGAGAATTCAAAAACCAAATATTAATGCAGGGTTAGTAAAAAGAAGATTTTCTTAGGCTTTGAACCACTTAAATATTAGATACTTGATCCTTTCCTTTCTCAAGTCTGGCACTGCAATGATGAACCTTTTTCTCACCGTTGTCGCTAGTCTTCCAGTCTTGACAATCTCGGTGGCTGTTATGCAAGACTTTGCCTTTTTAACAGATACCATGTAGGGCGCATGTTCAACGCCTGGTCCATGCTTGTAAACAGCGAAATCGCATCCAAACTTTATCCCTGGAGTGACTATTAATCCACCATCTCGCAGGTCGCGGTAGACAGCGTATTTCTCGTCGAATTCATCATATAATTGTCTAGCTCTTTGGCAGAGCGTTTTGAGACCGACTTTCTTCTTTTTTGCGCCTTCGTATATCGTTATTAGCTCTTTTTCAACTAGGTACAAGCCTTCCATTAAATCTAAAACCAAGGGGACATTGAATTCGGGAATTTTTGGTTTAGGAACACCCAATGGCTTTCCATAAAAACCCATCTTGTAGAGCTCTGAACCTGCTTCTGGATTCCAAACAACTAAAAAGTTTTCTATGAGCTCCACCTTGATTTTTCGGGGCATTAGGTTTTCGCCTTTCTACATGACAAAAGATATTACGCGGGCCGCATCAGCCGCGTCTTCAGCCTTGTCTGCTGAATCTTCCAAAAGTTGAAGAACATCTCTTAAGAGAATCAACGCTGGGAGTTCAAGTTTGCTGCTGAGAAGTTTTATTTCAAGTTTTCTATAGAGTTCGTCAACGTTACGCTCTGCAACCTCAACATCCTTTGCTTTCTCCAGGGTTTTAGCTGAACCATAGGTAAGAACCATCATTGTTTCTCTAAGTTTAAGCACACTCTCAAAAACAGCTTCCGAAAGCTTCAATAAGTCTCGCTTTAAATCCGTTGGAACGTTCCAGTTATGCTCCATTATCTCAACAAGACGGAAAGCTACGCCTTCAGAAAAATCTGCGATTTCACTTGTCAAATTTGTAAACCTTAAGAAGTCTTCCCTGCTGGTTAAAATAGCTCCAATCTCTGCAAGCTCTTGCGAAACCAGTCTCCTTGCTTTGATAACATCATCCTCACCGCCCCTGATTTCGTTGAAAAACTGTCTTGCTCTTTCCTTGTCGCTCTGCAGAAAGCAGTCTACAAGTTGAGGAATCTTTCTAGCCAAGTCTAAGACTTTTCTCAAATTTTCTTGGCAAGCGTTTAGCGCTCTACGTTTTACGCGCTCTTCTGTTTCTGCTGGAAGCACCACGTCGTTTCACGCCCGCAAAAGCGGTCAAATTTCTCTAACATTAAATGTATGTATGCATTAAAAAATGTAACGCGCGCGCTCTCAACTTTCCAACATTTTCCCCAGATCTTCAAAGTTGATTCTTCCCCAAAAATATCTGTGCAAAAGTTCAGGTAAATCTCTAATTTGGCTTCTCACTTGCCTCCAAGTGTCTCTGTCGCGGATTGTGATTGTGTCGTCGCTCAACGTATCATAATCCACAGTTACCCCCAAGGGTATACCAATCTCATCAGCACGCGCGTAACGCCTGCCAATGGATCCAGTTTCATCGAAATCAACTAAGAAGCCCTCATTAACCAGTAGCTTATGCACTTTCAAAGCTTTTTCAACCAAACCGTCTTTGCTTACAAGCGGATAAACGCCAACATGTATGGGTGCAATGTCTCTGGGAAAACTTAAGATCGCCCTATTTTCCTTGACTCTATAGGCATACTCAAGAGCTACGTAGAGAAGCCTATCAGAACCGAAACTGGGCTCAACAACGTGCGGAATGAATCTTTTTCCACGTTCTAGAGTTTTTTGATGGATAATATCTACATGTTCAGGCAGAACCTTATATTTCCCAATCATGTAATGTCCTTTTTTCTTCAGAGAATCAGCAACCTCTTCGGGTTTAGCTTTTGAAAGAAGCTCCGCAACAGTCGCTGCTTCACCCTTAAACGCAGGACCAAGGTTCACCATTACAGGTTTTATAACAAGCTGCTCTTTTTCAACAGGCTCCCCATATTCTTTGAAAACCTGCATATCAACGCCGCTGGCTTCCATGTGGCTCTTCAAATCAAAATCTGTCCGGTAAGCGTGGCCAGAAACTTCAACCCATCCCCAACGGTCGACATAAACTTCCTGATCGAAGCTTTGACTAGAATAGTGCGCTTTTTCCCAAGGGAGCTTTTCAATAAAACGTTGATTTTCAGCTGGAACACCTAAGTCTATCAATAGCTTTTTGGCTAAGGCCATGAAAACTGCTTGCCACTCAGCCTTGATGAGTTTCTTTTCCAAAGCTTCTTTAACTGTAAACTCGGTGATTTCTTCTGTAACTCTTAGTCTGTTTTCAGCCAAAAGAAGCCGCAAAGTTTCATTTTCAACATCCCCCAGCAGGTAGCAGTTTGGCTCCTCAGGGTCGAAGAAGAATTCCAAATCTGCTATTGTGAATTCCCTTAATCTTATCAGGCCTTGCCTAGGCGAAATTTCATTTCTCAAAGCGTGGCCGATTTGCAGAACGCCGAAGGGAAGCTTTTCCCGCGCCATAGTGTACAAACGATTAAACTCCACAAAAATGCCCTGCGCAGCTTCAGGTCTTCCGTAGCCAACAGCTCCAGAATAAGGACCTATGGTAGTCTTAAACATAGTTAGAAACTGCTTTGGCATATCAAAAGCGCCACCGCATTCTGGACATCGAATTCCATTTTTCTCAATTACGTTTTCAATTTCTTCTATGCTCATTTTTTCGGCTTCCGAAGCACTTAATTCAGTGAGTTCCTCAAGTAGCTGATCTGCGCGGAATCTTTTTTGGCACTTTAGACATTCAACCATGGGTTCCTTGAAATGCTCCACATGGCCAGAAGCTTCAAAGACCTTGCTCGGCGCAATTATGGGGGAATCTGTTTCTAAAATGCCTAGTTTTCTTACGAAAATTTCTCTAAGCTTGCTTTCAATATTTTGTTTCAATTTCGCCCCTAATGAGCCATAAGTTATAAAACCACCAACACCACCATATATTTCATACGATTGCCAATAAAAACCTCGACGGCGGGCTAACTCATTAATTAAGGTGAACTTGTCAAGTTTTGCTTCGCTATCCAAGCCTAGTCAACCCTTTCTTAGCTTAAATGCTCCAAAGACTTTAAAGGCTTGCTAAAAATAATCATTATTCTATTTCCAATCGTTCAGCTACTTTCGTGCTTTGCACTTTTCCACTTTCATCTATCGCGAACTCAAGTAGTACACGATCCATCGCATTTTCCTTACTGTTGAACTCGGTTTCGCAATGTCCGCATTGAATGTCTGATTCCATTTCTATAACGTACCATGATGCATCTACATAATAGTGGCCGCAGTTTGGGCAACGCAAAACTGTAACATCAAACCAAGCTTTCATTTTAAACATATCCTTTTCAGCCATAAGATAGTGTAGCCTTTTATAAGGCAATTGCAGATAAGAAAGGCTCAAATAAGGTGTCAAACTTGCCTAAGATAAAAGTGGCTCTAGCAGGTGTTGGAAACTGCTCGTCAGCCCTTGTCCAAGGCTTACAGTATTATGGTAAAATTGAGAAGGAAGAAGAACATCTTGGGCTGCGCAACCCTTACTTGGGGAACTTTCATCCAAGGGACATTGAAATTGTAGCGGCCTTCGACGTGGACCGGCGAAAAGTTGGAAAAGACTTGGCTGAAGCGATTTTCGCACAACCGAATAACGCCCCGAAGGTTATTGATGTGCCCCCAACCAACGTTATTGTCAATAAGGGTCCCTTGATGGATGGAGTAGGCGAATACACAAAACAGATAGTACAAGCAAGCAGTGCGCTTGATTCAAATGTTGCAAAAATCTTGAAGGAAACAGAAGCTGAAATCGTTGTTAATTTGCTCCCAAGCGGAGCGGCGAAGGCTTCTCAATTGTACGCTGAACAATCACTAGTGGCGGGATGTGCTTTTGTAAATGCCACGCCCAGTTTTATCGCCAGCGACGCTGCGTGGGCAAAACGTTTCGAGGACGTTGGGTTGCCATTGGTAGGAGACGATCTAATCGACCAAGTTGGTTCAACCGCACTGCATAAGACGCTGCTGCAACTGCTTTCAATGAACGGTGTTAGAATTATTGAAACCTACCAGCTTGATGTTGGCGGAGGCACAGAATCTCTAGATACTCTGGAGAGAACACGTGATACTAAACGTGTCATTAAAACGCAATCGGTTGCGTCTGCTTTGCCGTACAAGGCTGAAGTGGTTGCTGGCTCAACGGACTACGTCGACTTTTTGCAGAATAAACGTGACAGCTACTTCTGGATTCGCGGAGTTTACTTCTGCAACACACCTATGCAAATAGACTTGAAATTTTCAACCATAGATGCGCCAAATGCTGGTTCAGTCCTCTTCGACGTGATAAGGGCTTTGAAAATAGCCTTGAACAGAAAACTCAAAGGCGCAATAGTTCCAATATGTGCATACGCCTTCAAACGTCCACCGCAAATATTGCCACTTGAAACTGCAGAGGAAATGTTTAGAGACTTCATCACGAAAAACGCTTAGTCCAAGCCAACGTTATTTCAATATGATTCTTTGCAGGTTACGGATTATTTTCTCCTTAACTCCGCCTTGCTTCATTTTCTCCTTCAATAAGGTTATTGTCTTAACTGGTGTAGGATCCACTCCGCGCAGAACAGCCAAGTAAACGCTTGCAAAATCGCCGACGCATATTGTGGACAACATTTTAGCTAATTTGCCCTTGCCGAAGCTCCAAACTTCGAAAACTTTCGATGATTCCGTGGAGATTAGCTCTTTTGTTGTTTCGATTCTGTAACGAATCTCTTCGGGTTCAATTCTGTCTCTGAGAAAGATTGTAGAGAAAAGTTTCGTTAGTTTCTCTGATCCTTCCCAGCCTACAATTTCGTTGTGGTTAAGCTCTGGGAAAGATTCCCACTTTGAGGGAACTTTGCTGTTTTCGTTAAATTGTTGTTTAAAACGTTGGGCAACAGAACGGTAAAATCCGAACCCATAAACCACGGGAACTGTCCCGCTGATATTTGATGCCAACGTTTTGGAAAAATTATCTTTAACAGGATTTTCAGGAGAATTTTCAACGCTGACCGTTTCTAAAATTTTGATGGCCTCAGAGAATTCCGAATTGACACTGGAAACCAAACCAGTCTTATCCAAAATCATGAGCATAGGCAGGAACAGGTACGGAAGGGCTGCTCGCGGAGGCATTCCCGAAGGAATACGCAGATAGGGCACACTCAGTTTTTCCGCAAATTGAAGGAGCGTACCTCCGGAACTTACACAAAAAACCATACACTTTCGCTTGATGGCATCTAGAAATGCACTCAAAGATTCTTCAGTTTCTCCCGAGTAACTTGCAATAATCGCTAGAGTGTTTTTGTTCGCGTATTTTGGCAGCGAATATTCCCTACTGACTTCAATTGAAACTACCACCTTATCTCTTGCCCAATCTTTTAGAAGCTCTCCACCAATCCCTGAACCTCCCATGCCGACAATAACAATCGTTCGCGGCTTAACGTAATCAATCGAGAGTTTTCTGGATATTTTCGCGGCTTCACGATACTGTTCTGAGGCTTTCAGGCAAAACGAGAGCATGCCACTCTTGTCAATTTCCTTTATTTCTTCCAAGTTATCCAAGATTGCTTTCGGCACTCGTTTCACACTCATTGACGTTACAACATTTTTTATATTCACCTTTTAGCTTTTAAGCTGAATGCGGATGACAATCGTTTTCTGTATGGGGCAAGAAGTTTGAGCAAGAAAAAACTAGCCATAACCATTCCAGCCTCTGTTGTTTCTGATACGCCGCACTTGCGAGAGAAAACCGCAAAAATCGGTCTGATCGGAAGGATCGCTGCCATTTTCCGAGTGGATGAAATTATAGTTTATCCAGATGATCCAAAGATTAGCCAAACAGGCGAGATGAAATTAATCGTTACTCTACTCACTTATATGGAGACTCCTCAATATCTGCGTAAAAGACTTTTCAAGCTTGAACCACAGTTGCGCTACGCAGGTATACTCCCACCTCTGCGAACGCCACATCATCCTCTAAATCGCGAAATGAAAAATTTGAAAGTTGGTGAATACCGTGAAGGCGTCACTTTATCCAAAACAAGGGAAGGCACACTTGTGGACATTGGCGTTGAAAAGCCGGTATTAATTCTGAACAAACAACTAGCCTTAAACTTGAGAGTTACAGTGAAAGTTATTAAAGTTGATGGACAAGCTGAGGTTGAAATAGTAAATCGAAGTGAAATCCAGGATTATTGGGGTTACATGGTTACAATGGAAAAGCATTCATTGGGAAAAATCGTGAAAAGCAGAGGTTTTGACTTGACAATTGCCACTTCTAAATACGGTGACCCGATAGCAGCCGTTGTGGAAAGGTTGACGAAAAAATTGGAAGGGGCGAATACCATTCTCGTCGAATTTGGCGCGCCCACAAAAGGATTATCTGAAATAGTTAGAGATGAAGGACTTAAGTTGAATGACGTTGCAGATTTTGTTGTAAATACGATTCCGATGCAGGGAACAGCAACTGTTCGAACTGAAGAAGCGCTCATTGCTTCTTTGGCCATATTAAACATGCAATTCGGTTCCCAAGGTTTAGATGCTCATTCGTAGCATGTGGTGCCATCCGCAAAACACGCACGTTTTTCCCATTTTCAATGATAGATTTCTTGTCTCCTAATTTGAAGCTTAGTTTAATTAGAATTCAACCAAACGTTTTTGGATGTCTTTTATACGCTTGTTGACTTTTTTGAAAGGCGAAGCTCAGAAGTCGTCGGCCTGTTGCTAGGACGCGGACAACTACTTCTAAGCCAAATTTGTTACAAGTAGCCCTTTAGATCTTCCGCCACTGGAAAACAGTAATTGAATATTAGGACCATTCTCTACGTTAAGCAATTACTCGGACACAAAAACATTGAAAACACTTGAAATATAAAGAAATAAATGTTTGTTTTACTTATGTGCGTTTATGTATTTCGATATTGCCATGCCCATTGCGTTGTTCACAATTACTGTAGTGGCCATGTTTCTGCAGGATAAACTTGAGAGGAGATTGAGGGTGAATTTTGAGGAGAGAGAGTTCCGTGTTAGGGACGCTGCCTTTCTTGTGGCAGCAATTAGCGTAACAGTTTCGCTTGTAGTTTTTATTCCTCAAGTGGCCATAATGACTTTCTTTCTCTTCGCCTACTCCATGGTGCTTTTCACTTTTGTATATGTTTTCTCGGATCTCCAAAAAACTAAGACACGGCTTTTCTGCGGTGCATTCAGCATAGTAACTTTTGTTGCAGGAACCCTCAGCCTTTTCGGGTTTGGCACAAACGGCACAGCTGTCTACGGAGCTTTAGCTCTATATTGCCTCTCCGCCTTTGCGCTCATAATATTGGCATATGAAGAAAAGAGAGTGAACATGAATGAACGATGGTATCTGGCAGTTTTGCCGCCAGCATTGTTTATATGTTTGTACCTGTTTTTCAACAGAACTCCTATATGGTTCCCCTATCTTTTCGACGCTTATGCGATAATATTCGCAACTTTGATAATTCTCTATCTGGGAACATTGTTTACATGGAAAACCTCGGTTATTTTCGCTGGGCTTCTCACCATCATGGATGTAATACTTGTTTTAGTTACTGGCTCTATGGTTTCTGCGGCGAAGCACGTTTCCGGTCTCGGTCTTCCAATGCTTGTTTCAGTTCCAACCATCCCCCTGATTCAGACTGAGCGGGGCGCGCTCTACATGTCTCTTGGTTTGGGCGACTTCTTTTTTGCTGGATTATTGGCGACTCAAACTTTCAAAAAATTTGGCAGAGATTTTGCAGTTTTGTCAGCATTAACCATGAGCGTCTCATTCGGCATTTTCGAAGCTTTCTTGCTGAACTACGAATTAAAAGCGTTTCCAGGGACTCTGATGATAATCTGTGGATGGCTCCCTTTAATTGCTTGGAAAAAATTGAAAAAAATAATTAGTTAGGCATAGTAGATAGACGATATAATCAAAAAGAAGTTTCGGTTTATCTAACCGAACAGCGCTCCTAGACCCTCAAGCGCTGCTTCTTCTTTGGCTTTTTCTTCTTCAGCTTTCTTCTTCTTTTCTTCTTTCGGCTTGGCCTCTGTTGTTGGCGCTGGTGGCGCTTGTACTGCTGCAGGCGCAGCTGCCATCGTCGGAGCGGATTTGATTGCTTCTTCAATATTGACCTCGGCTAGAGAAGCTACTAAGGCTTTGACCCTTACAGAGTCGACGTTTATTCCAGCAGCTGTCAAAACGTTGGTCAGGCTTTGCTCGTTTATCTCTTTCCCAGCCTTGTGAAGGAGCATCGCAGCGTAAATGTATTCCATATCTTCTCACCTCTTCATCCAACTATTTTAACTTTTTTCAGCCAACACTTCCCTCTATAG
>CAZDZM010000053.1:0-9953 GCA_964509945.1 uncultured Candidatus Bathyarchaeia archaeon | reverse complement strand
GTCTTCGCCACTTCCACCATCATCTTAGCAGCTGGATGCTCAATATCCATCTTGTCAAGGATTGTCCTTCCATCACTGGTAATTGTTACATCACCAAAACTTTCCACTAACATCTTATCCATACCTTTTGGTCCTAATGAACTCTTGACCGCTTCTGCTATTGTTCTTGCCGCCATGATGTTATTACGTTGCGCATCCCTTCCCCTGGATCTTGCAGATCCTTCTTTCAGGATTAGAACAGGAACACCACCTGCTTGTACAGACAAGGTCTTCTTCCTCCGTCGACTTGTTTATAATTAACTGATTCAGGCAAATTTAAACATTTTTAATTTATCATTTGACAACAAATAACATGTTTTAGTCGAAAAGTCAAAACGCCTAGATCTCAAGGAATCTGCCAAATTCACTCCTAACATAACCTCCGCGCGCGCTTCTCGCATCTTCTCCTTCCATTTTCTGAATCAAAACATTACGTTGCGTCCTTTTGAATAGCGGCGACGCTATTTGCAGGTGGCACTTTATTAGCTGAAAGCGCCTACTGACTGCGCAAAAACGTAAATTCTGTCTGAACGTAAACTCTGAAGGAAAGAGTGCCCGCTAGTGGACAAAAAGTCATAAATTAATTGCGAAAATACTAAATATGGTGGATAGACACTCTGAGGGAGCTAAATGGAAATGAAACATTTTTCCAGAATCTTCAGCGCTTTAGCCAACCCAGTCAGGCTAAAAATCCTTTCAATTGTGAGTGAGACGAAGCGCCCGTTGCACATCAAAGCAGTGGCTGAAGTTCTCAATATGGATTACGCAGCTGTTTATAGACATGTGAGCCTGTTGGAAAAGGCTGGATTGTTGCAAGTCTATGAGGTGGGGCGTTCGCGAGTGTTGTCTCCACTTCACGTTGACTTGATAGAACAGGTTTTCTCTTTGGTTGAGCAAATCAAGCCATGAGTTGATTTTCCTGTAGCGTTGTTATGTCTGACTTGACATAAAAGATTACAAAAAATATAAAAATAAGTTAGCAAACTCATAGCTTCGAGGCTTCCTGTTGACTTATCTCTACATTAAGAGAAGGAGCGTGTTTATTGCGGGAACAGCACTTCTGGGCGCTGTAGTGGCTGTTCTTGATGTCACGTTCAAAATGGCAGGTTTGAAAATACCTTTCCCGCTGTTCACTGATCTCAAGTTCGATGTCCTTGGCATACCCATGTTATTGGCGTATTTTTTGTTTGGCTCCCTTTCTGGAATTTTTACATGCGGAATAGCATTTCTTAGTATAACTCTACGTAGTGGTCAGTTCTTCAGCGCCTTTATGAAGTTTCTCGCTGAATTTGTAACCATGGTCGGTGTATATGTGGTTTTGAAAGCGAGGAAGCCATCTTCTTCTGAAAAGAAATGGAAGATTTTCTCCATGATTTCTGGTATTGCCTTGCGCGTGGCCGTTATGGACGTGGCAAATGTACTGCTTCTTCCAGTTTTCACTGCATTCTATAAGACGCCCGCTGCAGTGATAATCATTGTCCCTTTCATCTCCATGTTCAACGCCATTCAAGGAGCAGTTAGCATATTTGGCGGTTATCTCCTCTATGAATCAGTTATACGAAGACTTCCTTCCCTAAAAGCGCAATAGATGGGTGCCCCTCAAGGTAAATCAATAATGCCTCCGTGCACTTGGGTTTTAAGACTTCATTTGAATGCTTCTTTGTAACCGACTGGGAAGCATTAGCGCGCGCTGTGCCGAATGATTCAGTTTAAATAGGTAAAGAAGAGAGTAAAAAAAGTGCTCGCGAGTATTTCCCATCTTTTCTTCTGAACAGGCGGCCTCTTCCCTCATTAACCATCCTGTTAACACTCCAATTGAATCTTTGGTTCTATAACATTAGAACATTTAAGCTCTATTTGTTTTCGTGCGCCACAAAAAAGCGCGGGCTAACTTGTAATGAAGCCTTCTCCTTTCTCAACAAGTGAAAATTAGAATCTTTTGCAAAACTTGGTCCATGTCACTGCCATAATCACAGTGCCGACTAAAATAAACGCTAGGGAAAGCACACCGCCCATGAAAAGGTTGAGCCAGTTCACCTTGGATCATCTCCCGTCAATTGAATTGCCGCGCCACATTTTTTGCATCGCAAGCCATTACTCTCCAAAGCTTTCAGCCTATAAGGCGTCAAAAGCCTGCACTCGGGGCACTTGGCAAATCTGAGCTTCTTAAGCGCTCTCTCTTTTATGGCATCATGTAACGCGCTGAAAATACTCCAGTTCTGAGTGATGTTTGGATTAACCATGGATTCCATAGGCATCACGTGTATTACGAAAACTGATAACGAGCATTTAAAGCAGATTTCACATCATCAAATATTACAAAGACAGAATATATCAAAGCGCGCGCTAGGGCTGGACTTTAGCCTGCAGCAACTGGAGATATCTGTCGAACTCTCCTTTTTATAGCAATGCCCACAACATTCTTTTCTAGAATTTTATTTGCTCAAAAGGTCTATTTTTGCGTTTTTTATGTTTTCATCCAAGATTTGGATCTTTTTTAGATTAGCTTGACCCAAGCCTCTCTTTGTAGCTTCCATGATATCTACAAGGGCTACGCTGAGTTTATTGTGGAACCTTTCCTTCTTAATGTCAGGAATCACGCCTAATAAGTTCTTAAGCATTGAACCGTAGAGGGTTTCGCCAGGCCCTCTCAGCCCTCTGAAGGCATGGAAGCTCACTCGAACATAGGGCTCATATAAGATATGTGACAAATTGATTTTTTCATTGATCACCTTTACATCCCTCACATTTTCATCTTCTGAAAGGTTAAACGGCAAAACTCTTTCCGTGAAAGTCTCTCTCAATGTTTGGAGCCTTTCTAAAGCACCTCCAACACTATTATTCGATTCTGCTAAGAATATTCGATGAACACGGTCAAAAGCTCCAACAACTGCCTTCGCAGTCTCCAAAGTCGGATGGTTCAATGCTCTAGGATCATAAATTCCGATCTTAATAGTCACATCAACATCTTTTACATTGAGGTCATCTATCCCCCAATCAGAGCAAGCGCTTCTTGAAATGCTCTTTAACAATCACCAGCAATTTTGACAACTGCAACTCTTGAATCCATACGTGCCACCCTAACTCATTCACTCAATTACAAATTGATTTTTCTGTATCTTGTATAAATTCTTGCTTGAGCATTGGTAGCTCGGTTTAGGTTTATAATATCCACGCAGCGTATAACGCAGACTCTTCAAACCTTTTTCACCGGCATCTCTCTGAAATTGCGCGTGTACATGAAGCATTTAAAGAGTGAAGCAACCAAGATTTAATAGATTGAACGATGCCTGTTGCACCGAGAAAGCCTGAGGAAACGGAATTATGAGCGTACCTGAACTGGAAAGATTGAATGAGTATTCGTTTGAGATAGGACCGATAAGACCACCATCTGAAGGTGGAAGCTATTCTCTGCTTGTAAGGGTAACTCGCAATTGCCCATGGAGCCTATGCAAATTTTGCTATGGCACCCTTTACAACCGCGAAAGGTTTCAGCTTAGGTCATTGGAAGAAATAAAAAGGGATATACAAACAATGAAACTCATTAGCGATGACTTGACCTCTGCTATACAAAAACTCGGTTGCGACCTGGTTCAGACGGAGCTTTACTTTGTTTCTAGTCCAAGCGTAATAACCGTGTTCAACTGGCTTGCATCGGGTAGCCGCACAGCTTTTCTGCAGGACGCTGACAGCTTGATAATGCGAACCAGCGAGCTGCTAGAAGTTATTAAATATCTCAAGCAAACATTCCCCAGCATTCAACGCATAACAAGTTACGCCAGAGCTAAAACCCTAGCTCAGAAAACTAAAAGTCTAGAGGACTTGAAGGAGCTGAGGAAGGTCGGTCTTGCAAGGCTGCATGTTGGACTGGAAACCGGCGATGACGAATTATTAAAGTGCGTCAACAAGGGAGTTACTAGCGAAGAGCAAATAGTAGCTGGCAGAAAAGTCAAGGACGCAGGAGTTGAGCTTTCAGAATATGTGATGCCTGGCCTAGGCGGAAGAACCATGATGGAGCAGCATGCGAAAAACACTGCCAAGGTCTTAAACGCGATTAATCCCAACCACATAAGGTCAAGACCATTTGTGCCTCGTAAAGGTACACCATTATTTGAAGAATGTGAAAAAGGAAAGTTTGAGCTCACATCACCTTATGAAAGATTAAGAGAGATCAAAATGCTCGTTGAGAATCTGGATGTCACAAGCAGGTTATGTTTCGATCATTTTGTAAATGCATGGTACAGAGACCTACACCATAACTATCCACTGTTCAAAAGAGATTTTGAAGGCTACAAGTTTCCAGAAGAAAAAGACAAAGTTCTAGCTCTGATAGAAGAAGGACTAGCTATCAATGAGTCTGCCCATATCCATGTTAGAGACCTAATGAAAATACCATACCTATAACTCGCATAAACCCAAACATTCGCTCGGGGTTTGTAATGTTAAATCAGCAAGCTATCCAAAGTTATAAGATCTTTTGAAATAACAGCTCTAACTCCTTTTTTCGGGTCTACCACCTGATTTATTTTCAAGTTAACGGCAAGGCTTCCGAACATGTACGCTTTCTCAAAGGGCCATCGATACTGCCGCATCAGAGCTTCCACCGCAGCCTCGGTTGCAAATGTTGCGGCCTCGTCCAGATTTTCGCCACAGGCTAAAAGGGCATACCAATCTCGGGTTTCAAGGACTGGCCACGTGGGCCTCTTACCCCGGATGAGACTAAACTTCAAAAGGACTTCGCTGGCAACTTCTACAGAGGAGACGCAGAGCTCTCCATCAGCCTGAGCAGCGTGCACGTCCCCAGCCGCAAACAACGCTCCTTCGACTAGAACTGGCAGATAAAGCCTGGTGTCAGCTGTCAACTCTTTAACGTCCATATTTCCTCCGTGCTTGCCGAGAGAACCCGTAGGAATATCACCTGACTCTGGTGCCACACCAATAGTGCCTATCATGGGATTCGCTCTTAAACGGACACCTCTGTCGAAATGGATGTATCCATTGCATATCTTGACTATCTTGGTTGAAGCTGCAAATCTTCTCTTACCCAAGATGCCATTTTTTGGAATCGTAACTATGGCGCCCTGATTTTCAACTTTTATGTCTAATATTTCCGTGACCAGCGTGTCGCCTGACTTCGCATTTTCAACGAACAAGGGTCCAGTGGTTCCATTCGCTTCAGCCCAGTCAAGTTCATCTAAGGAATCCTCTTCAGTCTTTATCTGTCCTCCAAAAGCGTCTTCTGTTTCAATTAGGATGGGTTCGCCGATCTTAACGTGCTCTGCAGGTTTATGCCGAAAACTAAAACTGTATATCACCTTGTTTCTGGGCACGGTCTTCATTGTCAACACCCATCTTTTGTTAGGTAGACATTTTATAAAAGTTTTAAAAAAATTAGAAGGTGTGAGCCTTTGAGTTCGCGCGCTTGCCCACTTGGTTGAGGCAAACAATGAAAATCAATGCCAAAATTTTAAAATCTGGCAATGATTGAAATCGTTTTTCCAGTTAAGAAGAGTACATGGCAATCTTGAACGTCTTTCTGGGAGATAACCGACGCTAGAAGAAAGTTGAATACTCTTATATTTTTGAGAACAGATTTGTACATGAGTACGAATAGCAGGGGTGAATTCTATGGCTAAGAAAGGGGCGAAATATAAATGCGACGAATGTGGACTTGTTGTTGTGGTTGATGAAGCATGTGGATGTGCTGCATGTGATTTAGTGTGTTGCAGCGTCCCCATGAAGGAAGCGAAGCCTAAGGCCAAAAAGTAAGAGCCACATCTGAGCAGCCAAGAATTAAGATGGGTTATCTTTGCTTGTTCCACACGTTTTTAAATTGCGAAACAAAGCCAGCTTTGTCTTTTGCAACTCGTTTTTTGACTTCCTTCCAAGCTGATGGGCAATCCTTGTATTTCACGCCGACGATGCTGTGAATGGCTTTGTCAACTTCACGTTTGTTCTCACTTGTAACTTCTATCCCAGCCTCTGCAAAAACGTCTTTAAGGTGCCTAAAGTAACAGGTCATAACAGAGTCACCTTTCATATGAGAGGAAGCTATAACATGTAAATTTTGCGCTCCAGTAAATTGGCATCTCCTATTTTTCAGTGATTTCCCAGAATTTTTGAGGGGTAACATGTATCTTATTTGTTGAGACTATATTGTATGGGCAAACCTTTATGCAGGTGGAGCAATCTATGCCGTTTTCACACCAGAATTTGTAGCACAATTCCGCATTCACATACCATTTCAGGGCTCCCGGATTATTAGACTGGCATACTGCCTCAAAGCTGGGTTCATCACTTGTCGAAATTGCATTTGCCTTGCAGTTTTTAGCGCACAGTTTACATCCTTTGCAAAACTTTTTTACGCCAAATTCTATGGGCACGTCTGGCTCTAGTGGGAGATCCGTGAAGATTTTGCACAGCCTGACTCTTGGACCATACTGAGGCGTTATTAATAAACCATTTCTACCTAATTCGCCTAGCCCAGCTTCAATTGCGATTGGAATACTCAAGGCCGTGTCGTTTCCGCACTGAATCGCTTGATATCCTAAATTTCGAATGAACTCTCCCATGCATGCAAGAGCAAAAGCCATTTTTGAATATCCTACCCCAGTGGCAGCGGCCGCAGGAACAGCTGGAGAAGCTGCAATCCCATCCGCGTCCATTTCAATTGCTAAAACGATGACGTTCTCAAATTCTTCTGGAATATTCACTTCCGCATATAACCAGTCACTGTTAAGCTTGCAAATCCCCGTAAGCGCTACGCTGAAAAGTTTTGCCGCCCGCTTTATGTAAGAGCTCATCCCATGAGAGTCATTAGCCGCACTTTTCGTTTTTGTCCAATCAATTCCTATGGTACACGCAGAAGCTCTATACGGTTTGATTTTTGCACGTGAAACACTGCCCTCAAAAGCATCATGCACTATCCAAGAAGCGTAAGCCAACGCAAAATCAACCCTTGAATAGCCAGCTTTTCCCTCTTCAATTATGTTGGGCACCTTCTCATCGTACATCCGCATGTAGCTTTCCCAAGACTGGTCAGACATCACCCTTTCAAAGACTATCTTTTGGCTGCTAAAACGACAAAGCTCAGAAGCGTCTATGGTGTAAGGCGGTTTATCAACTCTTCGCACTTCAATTTTTGGAATGTGGTATTCTTCGTTTAAGGCCATGGATCGCCACTTCAAGCAGTGAAATACAGTTAAAGGTCTTAAAAGAAATTTGCTATAAACAATTTTGTTTCTTCGTCCACGGTGTCATGTGATTTTGAAGTAGCAAGGGTTTCTTCCTAAAAACATTGCTGATTTATTCTCTGTCAGTATTTCGGATTCATAACAATTATCGGCAACTGGACGAAAGTTTATTTGATGAACCACTCTGAAAAATCGGTAGCTGGTCTTATCCTTATCATAGCACTATCCGCGATTTTTGTTCCATCTGCAAAAGCGACAGCAATGAATTTAATTGTGCAGGGCGGCGAAGAGGCAACTCGAGCAATCAATCTCGTGGCTGAGGATCGCGTTTTGATAAGATTCACTGTTTTGGGTCAATCCGCCTATACATTAAGGTTTCACATGAGTTATCCTAATGGAACATCGAAAGAGTTTGGTGAAGTGGGCGACTTCAGTTATAGTTTTGTCTGCGACGCCGGAGGCGAGTACGTCTTGCACTTTTCTAATAAGGATTCAACTGAAGAAAAGCGTGTAGCTTTGGATTATGAAGTTCAACATTACATTTTAGGGATTCCTCAGATGCTCTTCTTAACAACAATAATCGTTTTGGTCTGCGTGGGCGCTGTTGCAGTCTTTGTACTGATGGGAAAAACCTACTAGACGCTGAAAAAGTTGGAACAGAGAAATATTAAATAGGATGGAGACAATAAGCGTCAATATTGGTTTATAGCTCATCAGAATAGAAGTGAACACTATGCTTGTCAACAACAACGATTTGCTGATTCCCGCTCGAAAAAGCGCATATGCAGTTGGTGCTTTCAACATCCAAAATCTGGAAAGCTTCTTAGCTGTGGTTGAAGCTGCCGTGGAGAAAAAATCACCAGTCATTGTTGCCATTACGCCAGGCGCTATCAAATATGCGGGGTTAGCTTACCTTGCAAAAATCGTTAGAACAGCTGCAGAAGTAACGCCAGTGCCTATGTCCCTTCATCTCGACCATGGCGAAGACTTCGAAACAGTTTCAAAATGTGTCGAGGCAGGTTTCACTTCAGTTATGATTGACGGTTCTTTTTTGAAGTTTGAAGAAAATGTTGCCTTAGCAAAGCGCGTAGTGGATGTTGCGCATCCAAAAGGAGTTTCTGTTGAGGCTGAACTTGGGAGGCTTGCGGGCGTGGAGGAGTCAACTGTAGAAGAGAAGGAAGCTGTTTTAACTGATCCAGACGCGGCCAAAGAGTTTGTTCAACGGGCTGGAGTTGATTCCCTTGCGGTTGCAATAGGCACATCCCATGGTGCCTACAAGTTTAGAGGAGAAGCCAAACTTGATTTTGAAAGGTTAAAACTCATCAGCGAAAGAGTTGATGTGCCACTTGTTTTGCATGGAGCTTCAAGCGTGCCAACAGGAATCATCGAAAAAGCGATTAGGTACGGTGCAGCTCTGAGCGGGGCAAGAGGCATCCCGGAAGAGAACATTAAAAGGGCTATTTCTCTGGGAATTGCGAAAATAAATATTGATACTGATTTGCGGCTTGCCTTTACAGCGGCAGTCCGTGAAGTTTTGGCGAATTCGCCAAAGGAGTTTGATCCGAGAAAAATTTTAGGTCCAGCGAAGGAAGCCATGAAAGAGGTTGTCATGGATAAAATGCGACTATTCGGAAGTTCGGGAAAGGCAATAAGGGAAACAGGGTAAAATGAAAGTTGGAATATTAACGGGAGGCGGTGACGCCCCTGGAACCAATGCAGCTATCCGCGCTGTTGTTAGAAAGGGCATTCAGCACTATTGTGATGAAATCATAGGTATAAAAGATGGGTGGCGCGGACTGCTTGATGGCGAATTCATATCCCTTGACATGAAGGTTACATCTGGAATTCTTAATCGCGGAGGCTCCATCTTAGGCTATTCAAGGACAAACCCTTTCAAACGTGAAGGCGGAGCAGAGAAAATATTGAGAAATACTCAAAAGAAGGGCATAGAGGCCGTTGTTGTCATCGGCGGTGATGATACTTTGAGCGTGGCGCACAAACTTGGCGATTTTGGGCTTAAATGTGTTGGAGTGCCGAAAACAATTGATAATGACTTGTCTAGGACAGACTACACTTTTGGCTTTAACACTGCCGTAACCATCGCCACAGAAGCCCTTGACAGACTTCACACGACTGCGGAAGCTCACCATAGAGTCATTATTCTTGAAGTTATGGGAAGATACACAGGCTGGATTGCGCTAGAAGCTGGACTTGCTGGAGGCGCAGATGTCATATTAATCCCAGAGAAACCTTTTGATGTGGAAGAAATCTGCAAGTACATTGAGCGGAGACAGAAGAGAGGAAGGAACTTTAGCCTTGTTGTTGTCGCCGAAGGAGCCAAACCCAAAGGTGGGAAAGAAATAACATATAGCGATGGCGTAGACGAGTTTGGACACGTCCGCTTCGGTGGCGTAGGGTACCATCTCGGCAGAGAAATTGAAAAATGCTTAAACGTTGAAACGCGTGTTGTAATCTTAGGGCATATCCAACGGGGCGGCTCCCCAACACCCTTCGATAGAATCTTAGCTACAAAGTTTGGAATAGCCGCCATAGATCTTGTTCATCAAGGAAAGTTTGGGTGCCTAGTTGGAATCCAAGGAAACAAAATAGTCTCTGTTCCTCTAAAAGACGTTATCGGTAAAAGAAAAACGGTGGACTCAAAGCTTTATGATATCGCAAGCGTGTTTTTCGGTTAACGAATCGACATGTTTGCTCCTTAAC
>CAZDZM010000052.1:7353-10125 GCA_964509945.1 uncultured Candidatus Bathyarchaeia archaeon | reverse complement strand
AGGAATATCCAGCGTCGTGCCAATCTATATCAACGAAATCCCAGATGTAGATCAAATATTTTTTGACACAGAACAACCGGGAGAAATCAGTCTAGGCAGATCCTTCACCGACGAAGCAATAATCAGCAATGCCACAATTGCCAACTGGATGATGACTTTCGCAGAGTACTACCTTGCCTACAAGCTTACCACAGATCCAAATCAGAACATACGCATCATTCTTCTTGACAGAAGCCTATCCATCGAACGGGCAAGTCTCCTTTATGACACCTCAAAAAACGACCTGTGGACCGTAAAAAGCAGCATAATCGGATACAAAATCGACGAGGAGCCAATCGACGTCAACGACTTAACCATTGCAAGACAATATGTTTGCAACCGCGGTTTAGGCCTGCCATCCCCACGAGCGGATTATCTACGCTACGCGATAATTGACTTGGCAAAACAGAAAGGACCCTTAACTGAAAGACAGACTCTGGCCGAGCTTGGAATTACAGACGAAAAAAGAATAAAAAGAGTAAAACGAAGCCTCAAAAACCTAGTTGAAAGAGACATCCTAAACGAGAAAAACGAGATTTACGTTTTGAACCCAAAATACGCAAGAACTTGGGAGCACATCAGAAAGCTAGTAATCGACCTGGGTGACCGATTCTTCTTCACAAAAGAAACAGAAAGCCCTATGAAAATATTAAAGGATGAGAAGGAGCATTGGCTCACCACCCTTGACATCGCCTTTCTCACACTGTTCACCCTGCAAATACTAATGGAAGAATGCTGGAAAAAACGCATTCTGCTAATCGGGGTGACGAAAGATACTGCCGCAAGAGACTTCAAGAGGCAACTGATCCCAATAATGCACAATGAAGACTTGTTAAAGACACATATTTCGCAGAAAGAGCTGGAAGAACTGCCGAATACGGACCGCATGATACTCCAATCAGCCAGCCTTTTCAACCCTGAAAAAATGAAACCCCCATGGGGTCTGGTTGAGTACGATTCAGCCTTCAGAACAATGATTCCAGACAGAAAAAACCGCAAAGGCTACATCTCAGGGGCAATAAAAAACAAAATAGGCCTCGAAAAGACTTTTCTGAAGACGTATGTGCAGTTAAGCCAAGCCGAAACAGACTTTATGCTAAGGAGTAACGTTCTGCTGGTGGACCGCTTAGTCTACCCGGAATTTGATTACAAACCCGACAACATTGTAGAGTTCTGGAACGAGTTAAGCGACGACACAAAAGAACCTGTCGAAACCATACTCTTCATGGAGAAAAATGTTCCAAACAAAATCCAAAATCTAACCATGAACATTCTGGTAGCCATGACACCTTCAAATATCCCGGAAGCCTTCGGCCACAACAAGCCCCTGTTTATTGCGGACAAAATCGCAAAATGGAACTATGGCCAATTCAAATGCATCGTAGACACAACCGCCAGTTGGATACTCAATAATCATAAATTAAGAAAGTTCATATTCTATATGAGCACGTTTCGAGAGAGGCGAGCCACAATTGAAGCAGCAAGAAGAGAGCAACTTTAACAGTTTCTCCTTCACAGATTTTGATGGCAAATTCCATGCAAGACTCGCCGCCGTCATTCCAAGGTACTTTGGCGGCGCAGAAGAGACTAGACTTGCAGGAACAAGCGCAAGATACCAGTGCCGCATAAAGGTTGAATACCAAAAAGACTTAATGGGGCTTTTAGAAGAGGGCATGCTACTCGCAGTTAAGAACTTTAAACAGTCAACCCAAGGCGCTGAGCGGTACACGCTTATGGAAGTCAGCCGCGTCTGGCCTGAACACTTTGGTTTACGCGGCCTCTCAGACCACGGCTATTATCCCATGCAATTTGAAATCATCGAGCAGTCTGAGGATGATTGGCAGACAGATGACAAGTCTACAATGATGATTCAGATAGATGCCATACCAATAAACTATGATTTAATCCTGAACGATAAGTGCGAATTCGAGTTTATCAAAGGTTTTTCCTATCCCGTTGTGGGGAGCCCCATCTATTTGCTTAATAGCGAAATGATAAACCGCGTGTATAACAAAAAAATAGCCGACAAGCTTCAGATAGACACGTCAAAAACCGTGGAGGACGCTAAAGTAGACCCCAGACTCGGCTTGATCAAAATGTTTCAAGCGAGCAGAACCGTAATTCCAATATACGTTGACTTCGAAAAGCTTGTGCGTTACCACTTCGGCGTTTTCGCTTTTACAGGTGGCGGAAAAAGCAACCTGATGTCAAACATTCTAAGGCGAATTCTACTGCACACAGACAACACAAAGGTCGTGGTTTTTGACATAAGCTGCGAATACGTGTTTTTGCTGCTGGATCTGCTGACTCATCCTGATATTCCTTCAAAAGTTGTTCTTGAACATAGAATTGACTCTCTAGAACAATTCTTCAACTCCGTCGTCAAGCCAAGAGAATACGAGATGGATGAACGAATAAAGGCAGGCTTAAAATGCATGACGGAGCAAGGCAAAGTTGCCTATTACAAGAGGCCTAAACAGAAAATTCCGACATACAGCGAATTCATTGATGAACTCGGCGACCAGCGGAAAGGATCAACTGACAAGCCTCATTACATGAATGCCATAGACAAAGTCCACGATTCCATACTGGAATACATCGAGGAGCACGGCCTGAGCGAAAATCAGGAAGTTGACGAAGAATTCGTTAGGTATATCGACAAAATAGCCATAGCAACTATTGAAGAGTTTAAAGTTCATGAAAAAAGCGGATTATACGCTTGGGCAACCACGA
>CAZDZM010000052.1:4076-7253 GCA_964509945.1 uncultured Candidatus Bathyarchaeia archaeon | reverse complement strand
GCGCAGGCGAACAGCGCTAACTTTTGTGATGTGACGCCAACAAAAGGCTGAAATAATCCCGGTGTTTATCCTGATTTGCGGGTTTAGCTGAAGTGGGGAATGATGATTTGGTCAGGCTGGGGTTAATAATTCCATCCTCAAACACAACGATGGAATCTGAATTTTGCGTTATGTTACCAAAGGGCTTCACGGCTCATACGGCCCGGGCACGGCTTAGAAGTGTTACTTTGGAATGTTTAACTGAAATGGAAAGCAAAATCGAAGAAGAAGCCGCTAAGCTTGCAGATGCAGATGTTAATGTAATTGGATATGGATGCACGAGTGGAAGCCTGTATAAGGGGCTAGGCCACGATAAAATGATAGAGGTAAGAATTGAGAAAGCTTCCGGAAAACCAGCTGTAGCAACAGCAGGCGCAGTCGTAAGTGCCCTGAAAACATTGAAAATAAAGAATGTTTCGGTTGCAACTCCCTACATTGCCGAAATCAATGATTTAGAAAAAAAATTCTTAGCTGCAAATGGATTTAAAGTTGTAGACTTGAAGGGGTTACAGCTATCAGACAACATTAAGATTGGAACAGTAAACAGTAAGACAACCTACGAGCTAATTACCAAATTGAAACATAAAGAAGCAGATGGAATTTTCATCAGTTGCACAAACTTTCCAACCGTGAGAACTATTAAGAAACTTGAGAACGAGCTCAGAAAATCAGTTATCTCAAGTAACACAGCAACACTCTGGGCTATGCTTAAGAAAATCGATGTTCCATTGAAAATCAATGGTTATGGAAAACTCCTTGAAGAATATTAAGGGCTACGTTCAAATTGATGAATCCTTTAGAAAAGTATCAAAAATCAAACGGAGAGCAGTTAAGGCGTAATAAAGGGAGAAAATATCATGGAAAATGAAGTTAAAGCCATACTTTTCGGGCTTGGCCCAATGGGAGAAGTGATTGTGAAGGGGATCTTAGAGAAGAAAGGGCTAAGGGTAGTTGGTGCTGTTAACGTGCTCAAAGACAAAGTTTGGGAAGGATCTGGGGAAAGTGTTGAAGTTGGGCAAGAACCTGGGAGTAACAGTTACCGATGACGCCGAAGGCCTTGTTTCCAGAATTCAGGCGGACATAGCTATGATGGCAACCAGATATTATTTGAAGGATGTTTATCCGCTAATGGCCTTATGTGTTAAAGCTGGAATTAACATCATATCTCCATGTGAAGAGCTTTCTTATCAATATTATGAACGTCCCGAATCATCGAGTGAAATTGACAAACTGGCCAAAAAATACGGTGTAACTGTACTTGGAACCGGAATCAACCCCGGATATCCTATGGACCCATTGCCGATTACCCTTACAGGAGCCTGCAAGCACGTAGAGAGTATCAAGGCAACGAGAATGATGGACTCTTCTAAACGAAGAATTCCATATCAAAAGAAGATAGGAACAGGGCGTGCGCGCTTGAGAGCGGAGCTAGTTGAAGGAATGGACGATCCTATGCTTGCAGTAAACCTGAATCTTAGTTTGAAATGTTGAACCTTCAACCGAACTCTGCTATCTTAGCGCGCGCGTTATTCCCTATGGTCTCTTATTGACCACAAGAATAATGTGCTTCCAAGCTGTATCGACATGATTTATGATTTCAAACTCAGAATCTACCAATTCAGCCTTGGCATAAGTCAAAACCGCAAAAAGCCCAGATTAATACCTATTTGAATTTGAGGCTAAAGTTTAATAATAATTCGCACATTAGCTAATGGAAAAAGGTGCTACGGTATGGATGAAATAAAGCTTGTCATCTTTGGTTTAGGCCCTATTGGACAACGAGCGGCAAAAGTTGTTCTGGAAAAGAAAGGCTTGATGTTCGTGGGCGCCGTTGATATCGCCAAGGACAAGGTTGGCAGAGACCTCGGAGAAGTCCTTGATATAGGTGAAAGGTTAGGCGTCACAGTGACCGACGACGTTGACTCTCTGCTTGCCAACATTAAAGCTGATGTTGCACTCATCTGCACTACATCCTATATGAAGACCGTTTATCCTCAGCTTCTTAAATGCGTGGAAGCCGGAATGGATATTGTGTCAACATGTGAAGAACTAGCCTATCCTTGGCTGTCAGAACCTCAACTTGCAAGTCAAATAGACAGACGGGCAAAGCAATTCGGAGTCACTGTTCTGGGCACGGGCATAAATCCAGGCTTCTTTATGGACACTTTCCCACTAGTCCTAACAGGTATATGTAGAGAAGTCAAAAAGATAGAGGCAATAAGGGCGATAACAACAGGATTACGCAGAGACTCTTACCAGAAGAAGATAGGAACGGGACTGTACCCTGAAGAATTCAAAGAGAAGATAAAGAAAGGAGAGATAACCGGACACGTGGGCTTCCGCGAATCAGTCGCCCTGACAGCTGCAGCGTTAGGGTTGAAACTCGACAAGATCGTTGAATTACCTCCTGAACCAGTGGTAGCAGACAAAGAAGTGAAAACGACGTACACGACCGTGAAAAAGGACCAAATGTTAGGCTACATCGATGTGATAAAGGGTACAAAAGATGAAAAGGACGTAATCGTCTACAAACTCATCATGCACGCGGGCGTAGAGAAAGGATACGAGGAATACACGGTTGAGGGAACACCAAATATCCATGTTAAAATGAGTGAATTTCTAGGAGACTGGGAGACAGCACATATAGTAGTCAACATGATACCCAAAGTGATCAAAGCTTCACCCGGGCTACTCACAATGAAAGACCTACCGCTTCCGTGCGCTGTACTCGACGACGTAAGGACGTTAGCCTTCTAGAATCAGCTTTTCTTTTGTCACACTTCTGGTTTTCTTTCCTTGAGGCGTCTTGTCAGACTTCTTGCCTTATCCACTCCCTACATTTCAAGGTACGTGTCATCAGCATTGCCATCGCGCGCGCAGCAGCATGCTAGCTGAAACTCAAAGATAATAACATGCTCGCGCATAAGTAAACGTGATTAATGTTGTATTCTAGTGGAGAAAAGTCAGGATTGTATCTTGATCGTTCATAATGACTAATTAACTGTGAAGAACACTGGTCGTTTTGCGTACACTGTCATATCGTTGACGCGAGTGCTCCACTTGAAAGTAATAGAATCCAAAGTAATGTGATTATTCTGCTCTCTTCAATTTGCATCCCCTATTTGTATGCGCGCGCTA
>CAZDZM010000052.1:0-3976 GCA_964509945.1 uncultured Candidatus Bathyarchaeia archaeon | reverse complement strand
TAAGAAAGAGGAGGAGAGCCAACTTCCATTGGGCTAGAGGTCACATAGCATCCAAGACAGCGAACAAGGATTTGATGATGATCCACCTGCACACTTTCAGACATTTCTTTGCAACCAAGCCTTACCTTCAGACAAGGGACATACGGTCTGTTCAGAAGAAGATGGGACACAGATTCATAACTAGGACTACCATCTACGAGAATAGTGAACCAAACCAAGACGTAGAGACGTTCATGGTCAAGGCTGTCACCTCAAAGGAAGAAGCTTGAAAACTTATAGCTCTAGGCTATGAATCCCACTATCGAACAGCCGATGGTGTTAACTTGTTCAGAAAAAAGGTGACAGTGCTTGACTGAGCCAGACGCATTCTACTTGAACAAAGAAACCAAGAAATTCCAGTTGGAGAAACCCACAGGTGAGTTTCAGAATACATTCTGTGAAATTCAGAACACCTTCGTTGAAAGATTTTGGTAATAAATAATAAAAAAAGGAAGTTGTGCTCTATGCTATTCCGCATCTTTTGAGTAGACGTTGCCATTTTTCGTCTGTCAAACGTTGGATGTCCTCTACTAACTTTTCGTTTTTCGACGTGAACAGGTGTCTGAAACGTCCTTGTGCTTGTAGATAATCTTTTACTGGCTTTTTCTTTTGCGGAGCTAAGGCCATGACCTTGCTCGGTGTGGACAGCTGATATTGGCCGTTCACGGCTTCCCATAGCGGGAACACGCATGTTTCTACTGCCAAACGCGAGAGTTCTATGGATTTGGCTGGGTCGCTTCGCCATCCCCTTGGACACGGGGCAAGCACGTGTAGAAATGCTGGCCCGTTTACTTCTAGGCCTTTTCTGACTTTTATGAGCAGATCTCGCCAATAATGGGGTACTGCAGTAGCCACATAGGGCATGTCGTGTGCCACCATGATGTCGGCAATGGGTTTCTTGTATTCCAGTTTTCCAGGTATAACCGTGCCAGCTGGTGACGTGGTTGTGGATGCGCAAAAGGGTGTGCCGCCGCTTCTCTGAATGCCAGTATTCATGTAGGCTTCATTGTCATAAAGCACAAATAGAAAGTCGTGCCCTCTTTCAACAGCGCCGGAAAGCGCCTGTATGCCTATGTCATACGTGCCGCCGTCTCCCGCTAACCCAATAACGTCTATTTGCCCTTCTTTTATTCTTCCTTTCTTCCTCATTATCTTTAATGCTGAATCGATTCCAGAGGCGTTGGCCCCGACTGTTTCAAAGGCTGTGTGGAGCCATGGTACAGCCCAAGAAGTGTACGGGTAGATAGATGAAACTACTTCCATGCATCCTGTGGCATTAGTCACTATTGTGGGTCCCCTGGTAGCTTTCATGATTAGCCTTAAAACCGTCGCAGGCCCACAACCTGCACACGCTCTGTGTCCCGACAGAAACAAATCTGGTCTTTCAGCTATGTCCTTAGTCGTGAATTTCCATTCTTCAGTCATTTGCATTCACTCCTCCTCACTCTCTTAATCCTAAATATTGTACTGGATTTTCAACACGCCACGTCTGCAGCATCTTCTGAAGATCGTCGTAGATTTCGCGAAGTTGATCTGGATGTGGATCTCTTCCGCCAAGCCCGTAAATGTAGTCTACAACGTAAGGATGAACCTTGGCATCATAAAGTATGTGGCGGATTTCGTGGAAAACCGGCCCGCCGTTTCCTCCGAAACTCATACTTTTGTCCATTACAGCGATTGCCTTCACGTTTTCAAGCGCTTTCATTATTCCTTCGACCGGTAAGGGTCGGAAAGTGCGAATGCGCAGCAGCCCAGCTTTAATGCCTTCTTTTCTAAGCTCGTCCACTACGGTTTTCATTGTTCCGGCTGTTGATCCTAAACATACCGCGGCTATTTCTGCATCTTCAAGCTGATAGGGGTCAAGCAGTCCGTTTCCATAGCTTCTGCCGCTCATTTCTGCGTACTCACGGTTCACTTGCTCTATCACGGCAAGCGCGTTTTTCATGGCTTCTTCTTGCTGTCGTTTAAACTCGAAATAGTAATTTGGCAGTGCTACGGGTCCTAGTGTAAGTGGGGTTTCTGGGTCGAGCTTGAAAGGCACTGTTTTTCCTTCGTGCGTAAGCACTGTGGGCAATTGGCGTATCCCAACAAATTTTTTAACAACGTCATCTGAAAGGACTTTAACATTTTCAAGCACGTGGCTTAATGTAAACCCGTCTAAGCCTACTATAACTGGCAACAGAACATTTGGGTTTTCCGCTATTCGGAAAGCTTGAATTACTGAGTCATAAACTTCTTGTGAGTTTTCCACGTAGATTTGTATCCAGCCGCTGTCCCTTTCAACCATGCTGTCCGATTGGTCTCCGTGAATGTTCAGTGGCGCTGAGAGGGCTCTGTTGGCAATCGCCATTACCACCGGCGCTCGGCATCCAGAGGTTACAAAAAGCATTTCATGCATTAGGGCTAAACCAGCTGAAGCTGAAGCCGTAAAGGTTCTTGCGCCTGTGGCTGATGCCGTTAGGCATGCGGCCAGAGCGCTATGTTCTGATTCAGTGCAGACGAATTCGGTTTCAACTTCGCCGTTAGCTACGTATTCGCTGAACTTTTCAACAATTATAGTCTGGGGCGTTATAGGGTATGCGGCTACGACGTCGACGTCAGACTGTTTAGCAGCATAAGCGACAGCTTCATCTCCGTTTAAGGCTAAAACTTCTTGCTTAACAACACTTTTCATTTCTGCATACACCCCTATTCAAGTTCCATTTCTATCGCCTTCGTTGGGCATTCATTGGCGCATATTCCGCAGCCTTTGCAGAAGTTGTAATCGAATTCTATGTCTTCCTCCTCTGGTTTCCAATGTATGGCCCCATCAGGGCATAAAAGCACGCATAAAAGGCAGCGAGTGCACTTTTTCACATCTCTTATTGGTTTAAAGGTTTTCCAGTCACCAGTAGGAAACTGTGTGCTCGGTTTCCAGCATACGCCTGCTAGCGAAATCTCTTTCCAACTTTTCTCCCGAACGGTCACTCTGATTTTGCCTCCTCATAAGCTTCTTTTGCAACGGCAAAGTTTTTCTCGGCTACATCCAACCTGAAACGTTCTTTGACGATTTTTTCCAAGCTTTCCAAACTAATCGCGCCTGTTGCTCGCGCAAAGGCTCCGAGCATGGCAGTGTTGGTTATTGGTACTCCCAAGATTCTTATTGCAATTTCCGTCGCTGGAACAGTCCAAACTTTCCCTTTTTCTGTTTTAAGCATTTTCCTGACTTCTGCTGGGCTTTCTTTTGCGTTGACTATTAATATTCCGTTTTCATTTAATCCTTGGGCAACGGGAACCGATTTTATCAGTGTAGGGTCTAGAATGGCCACCACGTCGGGCTCGTATACCGCACAATGTACCTGGATTGGCTCAGTGCTTATTCTTGTGAAGGCTGTAACTGGTGCTCCCATTCTTTCCGGACCGAACTCTGGAAAAGATTGAATGCATTTTCCCTCGTAGATGGCTGTGCGCGCCAGCAGTTCGCTGGCTGTCCATGCCCCTTGGCCGCCCCTGCCGTGCCATCTCACTTCCAAGATTCTTTTCAAGTAATCTTACTCTCCATAAGGTCTTCACAATTAATCTAAGAAGTATAATATACATTTTTCTGGGCAAAATGTTTAAACACCACATGTTAATCAGTTTTTCACTCTTATTCCTTCTTTAAGCACGCACTACACGCCTATCAGTTTATCCTCCGACAAGAGCATTGCACAAGAATCATGGATTTCTTTTGCAAGATTTTCGTGGAAATAAGTGTAAAGCAAAAAAGTTTGGAACCAGTTGGTAGGCCGAGGTGGCTAAACAACCTCAGTGTAAATGACTAAATTTAAATATTTCCAGAAAGCTCAAACTCATAAGACGCGACAAGTTTGAGGAGTGTGCCGCCGTAGCTCAGCTAGGTAGAGCGGCTGGCTGTTAACCAGTCGGTCGTAGGTCCGAGTCCTACCGGCGGCGCTTT